>JBBSAN010000294.1:0-7774 GCA_038252265.1 Chloroflexia bacterium | reverse complement strand
GAGCAAAGTGGGCCAAATAGGCACTGAACCGATCCGGGGACAAGGAGACCGTCATGCCCAACCTCCAACAGGGTAAAGACGAGTAAGGCTTGTATTTTACAGCATCCTCCAGGGGTTGGTGAGTTATGAATGGATGTCAGGGGGGCTGGGGGTTAGGGGTTGGTGACGAGTGGTTAGTGATTAGTGATTAGTGGTTAGAATGAAGCAATACGCAATACTGGTCACGCATCACGCATCACGTTTCACGCGTCACGCTTCCCGCATTGTTGCACTCTGCCCGATGAATTGGGTATAATGACGGCGGGCGGTCTCAGCGCAGGCCGACTCATTACGTCGTACCACAGGGGGGAATTGTTTTGACCATCGGCACCGGGCCACGGCCCAGGATCACCCGTCCTATTATCGTCGCGCTGTTGTTGATCGCCGGGCTGCTGGCTGGAGGCTGGCCGGGCGCGGCGCGTCCCGCCGCCGCTGCGCCATTGGGCACGGTGCCCCCGGCCAGTGTGACCGTTCCGGCGGGCGGGGTCGCGGGCTTGCATATCGCCGCCTATGCCCTCACGCCGGGCGCGCGTGCGCCCACCGGGACGCTGGTACCGCTGGGCCTGGCCGCCCCCGTCGTGCGGGTGGGGCTGTTCTATGGTATCAACTGGGGCTATGCCGACAGTGCGCCCGATCAGGTGGCCCAGGCGGTGTGGTACCTGGGCGACGGGCAGTGGCATGGCCCCGGCGACCACGCGGTGGCCGAGCGCATCGCCACTACCGCCCAGCAGAGTGCCACCCCGGCCTGGATGACCTCGGGCCGGTCGCTGCTGGCGGCGATCCAGGCGGGCGAGGCCACTGCTGAGGCGCAGTTGGGGTCCGCGACCGGTGCCCAGGCCCCCGGCACGCTGACGATCCACAACCGGGCGAGCCGTGATCTGGTGCTCTACCTGCCCTATGGCACCATCTTTCAGACCGGCGCGGGCACCGGGCAGGTGGTGGTCTACGGGCTAGGCCCGGCCCAGCCGCTCGATCCGGCCACCGCCACGGTACCGTCCGCCGCGACGGCCACCGCTACCGCCACAATCGGCGCGACCCGCACGGCGGGGAGCAGTCCGACCGCCACGGCGACGGCCCCCCTCCCGACGCTGACCGCTACGCCTGTGGTGCCCGCCCCCAATGGCTCGAAGGGCACCCCCGCCACCGATGACAACACCGCCACTCCCACCGCGACGGCCACGACAGCAGATCCGGTTGTCCCCGCTCCGATCCTGCCGGTGAAGTCCCCGGAAGTGCCGCCGACCGCCACGCGCCCCCCGGCGACGGCGACGGCGCTCCCGCCCACGGCGACGGCAGTTCCGCCCACGGCGACGGCGGTCCCGGCCAAGCCGACCGATCCGCCCGCCACCGCGACGCCGCGCCCCGCAACCAGCACGCCTGTTCCGCCGACCCGCACCTCGGTGCCGCCCACGGCGACCGCGCCCCCACCGGCGGCCACCCCCGCCTCCGTAGCGGTGGATGTCCCGGCAGCGCCTGTGGGCGGAAGCACCACAGCCCCGCCTGCTGCCGCGCAGTCAGGCGCGACGGGGGCGCGCGGGGCTGCTGCCCTGCCGCCCGCCCAGGCGACCACCAGCACCGTGATCACCGGGAACGATAAAGCCGCGCTGCCGGTCGCCCAGGTCACCGGCACCGCCAGGACGCTGCCGCCGCCGCAGGCGACCGGGGGGGTCGTGCCGCCGCCGCAGCCGAGCGTGGGGGCGACGACCCTGCCCACCCTGATTCCCAAGCCGACCGCGCCCCCGCCCGTGCCGCTGACCCCCACCGAGTTGTCGGCGGGACCGGGGACGGTGCCGACGGCCAAGCCTTTCCCGACGTTCACCGCAGCGGTGCCTCTGGTACAGCCGCCGGTGATACAGCCACCGGTTGTGGCCCCGCCCACCAGCACGCCGGAGCCGCTGCCGCCCACCCCTGCGCCCGAACTGCCGCCCGTGCCGCAGCCCGCGCCGCCCACCGTCACCGATCCCGGGAACGTGACGGTGACGACCAGCCCGCCCTCGCCCCAGGTCGCCCCGGTCACCGGTGGCGGTCCATCTCCCCTCCCGCTGGCCGGGTTACTGCTGGGCTGCGCTGTGATGATCCTCGGCGTTGTGCTGCGGCGGGCAGCGAGCACAGCAAGCAGCGCGCGGTGAGCAGCGAGCAGCGAGTAACCGCCCGGATTTAGCTGAGAATAGAACAAAAAAGAGAGGCGCGGCATTATTACCGCGCCTCTCTTTTTCTTTGTGTCTCAGCACTCAGCACTCAGCACTCAGCACTCAGCACTCAGCACTCACTGCTCGCTGCTCACTGCTCGCTGCTCACTGCGTATCGTGTGGCACCGGGGTGGCGGGGCTGGCGCTGGGGTCGCGGATGTCGATCTGCGCGACCACCCATCCCCCGTTCTGGCGCACCAGGGAGTAGATCTCTTGCAGGCCGGTGGATTGCTGGTGCCGCACCAGTTGGTCGGTGCCCTGCTGGTAGTACAGGGTTGTCCAGCTTTCCACCGTGCGAATGGTGGCGTGGGTGGCGTCTACCTGGGTGGCTGGTTGGTATTCGATGTGGTCCAGCGTAGACACTGAATAGACTCCGTTGCGGCGCAGATCCGCCAGGATCTGGAGGTTATCATCCAACGCCTGCCCGACCACGACGCCCTGGAACGGGGTTTCATCCAGCGTGTGCAGGGCCTCGATCTGGGCGCGGTTAGACGCCTCCACGGCGGCGCGGACCTCGGCGTCCAGCCCGCCGCCTGCCACCGAGGCCGGGCGGCTGTTGCTGGTGCGTGTGGCCGGGCGCAGCACCACCCCCACCACAAACAGCCCCACCGCCAGCAGCAGCACGGCGGCCCCGGCAGCGATCAGGGCCACGGCCAGGGGGGTCTGCGCGCCCCGCAGGGCGGCGGGGCGCGCAGACGGATACGGGCCGGGTTGTATGGCCGGGCCGGGCACATAGGGCAGGGTGGGCAGCGCCTGGGGGCCAGGGGCGGCGGGCGGCCCCCACGCGGGCGGCATGACGGGTGCTCCGCTGATCGTGGGCGTCTCAGCGGGCGCGGGGAGGGCAGCGGCGCGCCGGGCCAGCTCGTCGGCGGGCAGGGGTGCCCACGCAGCGGGCAGCGCACTGCCGCAACGGAAACAGAACCGGCTATCCGCGCTGTTCGCGGCCTGGCAGGTGGGGCAACGGGTGGTCATCGCTGTATCGTCTCATGGGGGCGCACGGGCCGCGTGGCTCGACCCGTGCGCCAGAAGTGGGTAAAAGTAGCCAGGTCATCGGGTGGCGCAGCCGCTCAACTAGGAGGCGAGCGCCGGTGCGGCGCGTTGATCGAGGTGATACGGCACGCTGATCACCACGATTCCGGGCCGCCCCAGCAGCGCGCCCTTCAGCCGCAGCGCCGTCTGGTTGTGAAGCAGGTGCTCCCACCAGTGGGCGGGGACGAACTCGGGCAGCACGACAGTGAGCACCCGGTCCGCCTGCTGGCGGTGCAACGCATCGATATAGGCCAGCAGCGGGCGGGTCAGCGACCGGTAGGGCGACTCGACCACCACCAGCGGCACCAGCGGCACCCACTGCTTCCACTGGGCTTCCACCTCGGCCACCGCTTCGGGTTCCTCATCACTGGCAACATGGACCCCGACCACATTCTTGGTGATCGACCGGGCATAGGCAATCGTTCGCAGCGTCACCTGGTTCACTGCCGAGATGGGAATGATCACCAGGTGCTCGATGGGCTGGAGCGCCTCTTCCTGGTTCGGGTGGATCCCGGCAGCGGTCGGCTCGTTCGGCAGAATCGCCATCGGGGCCGAGGGGATCATCCCGCCTTGCTGGGCGGCGCGGCCCATGATCGGATCGACATCGGTCAGGCTGATCTGGCGGCTCACGTTCGTATAATGCTTGTGGACGCGCAGGAACATCAGCACCATCACCGGCACAATGATCAGCACCAGCCAGGCCCCGCGGGTGAACCCGCTGAACGCGAGGATGAGGGCCACCAGGGCAGTGGTCGTAGCCCCGACGGCATTGACCGCCAGGCTGAACTGCCAGCCGGAGGGCCGCTTGCGCCACCAGCGCACCACCATCCCCCCCTGCGACAGCGTGAACGAGGTGAACACGCCGATCGCATAGAGCGGCAGCAGCGCGTCGGTTTGCCCGGAGAAGATAACGATGAGCAGCCCCGCCAGCACGCCCAGCGTGATGATGCCAAAGCTGAACGCCAGCCGGTCGCCCCGGAAGGCGAACTGGTGGGGCAGGAACTTATCGCGCGCCAGGAAGAAGCCCAGGCGAGGGAAGTCGGCGAAGGCGGTGTTGGCGGCCAGCACCAGCAAAAGGGCGGTGAAGACCAGGAACAGCGTGTAGATCGGCCCCAGGCCGTAGATCGTGCGGCCCAGTTGCGAGACCACCGTTTCAGTGTGCGAAATCCGCACGCCCGCCTGGTCGGCCAGGAAGGAGATGCCCAGGAACATCACGCCCAGCAGCACCCCCAGGATGGTCAGGGTGATCGTCGCGTTCTTGGCTTCGGGCCGCTCGAACGCCGCCACCCCGTCGGAGATCGCTTCGATGCCGGTTAAGGCCGCGCACCCACTGGCGAAGGCGCGCAACAGCAAGAAGAGACCCGTGGCCCCGGCGATTTGCTCGGTCCCCTCCGGCAGGAGATCGGGCACGTTTTGCACCGTGCCCAGCGAGCCGGTGAAATACTGGTACAGGCCCAGCCCGATCATGGCGAACATGAGCACCAGGAAGATATACGTCGGGGCCGAGAAGATCGTCCCCGACTCGCGGATGCCGCGCAGGTTGAGCAGCACCAGGATCAGGATCGCGACGATGGCGATCTCGACCCGGTAGGCGCGCAGGTCGGCCCCGCCGATCTGGGCCAGCAACGAGATCAGGTTGGCGACCCCGGCGGCGATACTCACCGAGACGGTCAGGATGTAGCCGGTACTCAGCGAGGCCCCGGCGATCAGGCCGGGCAGCGTGCCCAGGTTGTCCTTCGAGACAATATAGGAGCCGCCGCCTTTGGGATAGGCGTAGATGGTCTGCCGGTAGGAGAAGACGACGATCCCGATCAGCAAGGCGATGCCGAGGGCGATGGGCACGTTGTAGCCGAAGGCCGTGCTCCCGGCGAGCAGCAAGGTGGCGAGGATCGCCTCGGTGGCATAGGTGACCGACGAGAGCGCGTCGGAGGAGAGGACGGCCAGCGCCTTGATTTTGTTCAGCCGTTCGTGCGCGGCGGCGGCGGTAGAAAGGGGACTACCGATGATCACCCGCTTGAGCCGGTCGAAGATGCGCCCGGCGGGGGTGGTGGGCCGGGTCGCCGTGGGCAGCGCCTCCAGGTGGCCGGGACCGAGCTTCTTGAAGCCCATCTCGGTCGGGCGCACCCGGCGCACCACCCGGTCGCCCGGATGCGTGCCGGTATAGATCTCGCCCCGTTCCAGGTCGCCCACCGCCAGGCGGGTGCCGTCGGCCATCAGGCTCCCGGCCCGCCCGCTCCCGCTGCGGGCCACACGAACGCTCCGCGCGGCGGGTTTGACTGCGGGGGCATCCCCCCCGTCCAACTGCTGGAGAGCTTCCGGCGGAAGGAGGATCGAGTCGCCGCCAGGATCCGTCCCGTTGGAGGCTTTGACTGCCGGGGGTTGTGCCCGCGAATCTCCTTCAGGAATAGTGCTCATCGCATGATCTCGCTTTCCAGACACAGCGCTGTCGAGGAGTGGATAATTGATTGATCGAGGTATTCAGAGGTATTCAATAGCAGCATAGCGAGCATTGCGAAAGCAGATTCGGTGCCAAGCACGCCAACAAAATGCGAAGCGCCGCGTGCGGAGGTGGTCCCTCGCCCACGCGGCGTTCCGCATCTTCCGTGCTCAGCCCCGGCAGCGGGCGACAAAGCGTCCGATCCGCTCCAGCGCCTGTTCGATTTTGGGCAGGGCGGTGGCATAGCTGGCCCGCACGAAGCCGCGCCCGGCCTCGCCAAAGGCCGACCCCGGCACCATCGCCACATGCTCCTCGGTCAGCAACCGCTCGGAGAAGGTGCTGTCGTCCAGGCCGGTGCTGGTGATCTGGGGGAAGGCATAGAACGCGCCCCGTGGCTCGAAGCAGCGCAGACCCATCGCATTGAACCCCGCGACGATCACCTGGCGGCGGCGATCATACTCGGCCCGCATTTCTTCGACGTAGGGTTCGCCCCCGGCCAACGCCTCGATGGCGGCTTCCTGGGCTGTGGTCGGTGCCGACATGATGATGTACTGGTGAATCTTGCGCATGGCGTCGAGGATGTCACGGGGCGCGGCGGCATAGCCAATGCGCCAGCCGGTCATCGCGTGCGACTTGGAGAAGCCGCCCAGCAGGATCGTGCGCCGCCACATGCCCGGCAGCGCGGCGAAGCAGGTGTGCGGCGTGCCGTAGACCAGCCGGTCATAGATCTCGTCGGAGATGACCAACAGATCGTGTTCCTCGGCCCAGCGGGCGATCTCTTCGAGGCGGCCCTTTTCCAGCACGGCCCCGGTGGGGTTGTTCGGGTAGCCCAGCAGCACCGCTTTGGTGCGCGGCGACCGTGCCCGCTCCAGGTCGGCCACCGTCACCTGGAAGTCTTGCTCCACCTGGGTCGGCACGGCAACCGGCACGCCCCCGCCGAAGATCACTGTCGGGCGATAGGCGACGAAGCACGGCTCCGGCACGATCACTTCGTCGCCAGGATCGAGGATCGCCATCAACGCCAGCAAAAGCGCCTCGCTGACCCCCACGGTGATCAGCAACTCCTCCGGGTCATATTCCACCTCGTAGAGGCGGCGCAGGTAGGCGCTCAACCCCTGACGCAACGCCAGGATGCCGGAGTTAGAGGTGTAGTGGGTCTCGCCGCGTTCCAGCGAGGCGATGCCCGCCCGCACAATCGGGGCGGGGGTCACGAAGTCCGGCTCGCCGATGCCCAGCGAGATCACGTCTTCCATCGTCGCGGCAATATCGAAAAAGCGCCGGATCCCCGACGGGGGCACCACCTGGATGCGCCCGGCCACATAGGAGCGCGAGGGCGCGGCGGGGTCGGTGTTACTCAGTGTCGTGGTCATAAAGCCTCCATTAAAAAAGACCAATAGCGTTTTTGGTCTCGGCGTTGCCTGACTTATCTTATAAGACAGCCCAGAGGGGAATGCGCCACTCGTTGCCGACTTTGCGGCCCGCGATTTTGCCCTGGCCCAGCAGCCGGCGCACTTCTTTGGCATTGTACCCCAGCATTTTCGCCGTTTGCGACACCGTCAGCAGCGGGCGGTAGAGATCGACGCTCTCCTGTGGGGAGAACTCGGCCAGGATCGTGGCGAGGGTATTGAAGCGTTCGGCGGCCAGGGCGATCGCAATCGGGTCGCGCACGGCCAGTGCCTCGCGCCGTTCGGTTTCCAGCAGCGCCTGGACCTCGCCGGGTAAGAGCGGCGACGGGAGCTTGGCGCTCTTGCCGTTGGTGGGCCGGATCTGGCCCGGCGAGGGTGGGCGCGCGCGGCTCTCCGGCGGGGGTGGGGCACGCGGGCGGGGCGGGGGCGGGCGCGACTGCCGCGAGCCGGGTGGGCTGTGCGCCGACCAGGCGGATCCGCCCCCAGCGGGCTGAACGTCCTGTGGCACGGGTGTTTCTGCCGCGTTGCTCGCCTCGATCAGCGGGCCGGGGGCCTGCGACGGGCCGGACGCGGGCATCTCCGCCGGGGGATCACTGGCATTTTCAGCAGGCATGAATAACGAGTCAACAGGTAGCATACGGCTATTATAGCAAGAAACCCCGCCCCTGTACAGG
>JBBSAN010000293.1:0-7814 GCA_038252265.1 Chloroflexia bacterium | reverse complement strand
GTCCCGCCGCCGGCCGGGGGGACGGCCCGGCCCCGCCCGGCGCGGCCCCTCCGCCGTTGTCGCGGTGGACGCGCCCAGCCCACCGAGCGCCCCCGCGAACGCCAGCGCCGCGCCGGCCCCGACCCCGCCTGCGGCGGCCTGCAAGGCCGCCCCGGCCAGGTCGCCCACTGGGTGGCGATCGGCCTCAATCCCGAAGAGGGGCCGGGCCGCATCTCCATTGCGGGTAGGCATCGGACCCCGCGCTGCGGCCAGGACCCCGCGCGACGCACGGAGACCCGCAAACCCCCCTTGCATCCGAATCTGCCCGTCCGGGCTGATCGTGGGGATGGGAGCCGTACTCAACGGCGTCGGGCGCGTCCCGACGGCGTGGTTCAGTTGATCCGTCACCATGCTGAAGCTCCCCTTAAGAGTCTGCCAGGCCATCCCGACAAACTGCCAGGAGAAGATCAGCATCACCAGGGTCACCGTCAGAAAGGCCCCCGCATTCCCCTGCTGGGCCCAGAACAGCAGGAAGGTGAAGATCAGGGTCAACATTGCGGCGGCCGCATACGTCTTGATGAAGAGTGTCATATAGGCCCGCAGCACCCCGACGACGATCACCTCGGTCGATTGGAAAAAGGCAAAGACCAGCGCAATGGGCACACTAAAGAAGAGGATCGCCGCGCTGAGGGTAAAAACCAGGTACACGACCGC
Source organism: Chloroflexia bacterium (assembly GCA_038252265.1). Lineage (GTDB taxonomy): Bacteria > Chloroflexota > Chloroflexia > QHBQ01 > JAICKM01 > JBBSAN01. The sequence continues at coordinate 7,121 of JBBSAN010000293.1, read as the reverse complement.
CTCTAGCAGGGCGAAGAGACTGATCGGCAGCGCCGTCAGCATGCGGAGGACGCCCTGCACCGCATCATTCACGGCCGTTTGCCGGCGGGTATTGTCGGAGAGATCCCCCTGCGCCTGGTCCCAATAGAAGTAGCCCGCGTAGCCTTGCTGGAGGGGCACACTGGGATCATTGGATCCCGCATCGTTGCGTTCGCTGAAATGGCGGGGCATATATTGGTGCAACGGATCCCCCCCATTGAGCTGGGTGACTTCCGTTTCCTGCGTGATGTACAAATAGGAAAGCGCCAGGTCGAGTCCGTTGCACGGCTGCCCCGGGGGGGACTGGCAGGGAATAAAGTTCGGAAACGCGTGGTTCTGCGGGCCCATCTGGTTGGGCAAGCCGGTATGGATCGTGGAGGGATCCGGATTGGAGGCGGTCAGCCCCGCCTGTAAGACGACGGTCTGGGCCATCTCCCGCACATTCTCGCGGAGCTGCTCTAACGAGAGGAAGAACCCGGAACCTGCCGAGAACAGCATGGACGAGGCGAAGAGCCACAGCAGGGCGCGCTTGGGATCCACCGGATTAGCTGTCATGATCGGCCGCACGACCATTGCCCCAAAGAGGAGCAGCACGGCCAGGCTCAGGGAGAGATAGACCAACTGCTGGATCGAACTCGTACTCTGGTCGCGCAGCATGTGGTCGAGCACCTGGAGCACAAAGCCCGCATGTTGAGCATCGGGAGCGGTCACATCGATGATCGTCTTCTTGACCGCATAGCACAACGCGCTCATATACAGCAGCGCCTGGTTAATGATCCAAAACAGCGCCGCCAGCAGCGTCAGGACGGTGTATTGGAGTTGGTAAACCAACGCGTCAAACATGGGAATCCCCTCCCCTCTCCGGTGGGGCGGTGGTGGGGCGCGTGGCCGGCGGCGGCCGCGTCACGGGCGGGGCATCCGGTCCCGCCCGCCTGCGCCGCCAGAGGGACGCCAGCACCACCAGCACGCCAACACCGACCGGCACGGCATAACAGAGCGTGAGGGGTCCGATGGCGACCCCGACCGGAGGCGGCGCCGCTCCCGGATCGGGCGACCCGCTGGGCGGGTCGCCCACCGTCCCGCCCATGGCGCGGGGGGGGAGCGCCGCCCCGGTCCCGGCCGGCGCGGGCGGCACCCCGGTCGCGCGTACATCCAGCGTCGGAATAGCCGCCTGGATGGGCACAGGCGTGGGTAGGGTCGTGATGGGTAACGGCAGGGCCTCACTGCCCAGGTCCACCTCGGGCACCCAAACTCCGCCCCGTGGCTGGCCCACGAACAGCGCCTGCTGCACCGTGACGGCCGGCGGCGGATCGAGCGCCGCGCCGCCTTCCTCCTGCTCCTGCCCCAGATCGACTGGGAGGGGAAAGCCGCCCCCGGTGGCCACGCGCCCATAGGGTGGACGCGCCTGATCGGGCAGCGGTTGGACCGGCACCCCGTCGACACTCCCGGCCAGTTGCACCCGCCACATCCCCGGACGCAGATCCGTAAACGTGACCTGTCCATCGGGATCGGTGAGCGCACTCAATGGGGCGGCACCGGCCGGACCTCCCAGCGACGGCGGTTGCGGCACCAGGGTGACGGTCAGGCCCGGCACGCCCTGGCCGGCGGGGGTCCGGACCAGCACCTGGAGGGTGCGGGTCGGCAGCAGCTGGGCCGCCCGCACCACCGGCGCAACGCCGAAGCCGCCCCCGATCAGGCCCCCCAGGATCAGTGTGATCAGCCCATGCACACACGTTCGTCGCATGTAGGGTCCCTCCTCCTTCATGGCCCCTGGGTCCGTTGGGCGCGGTTGGGGCCTAAAAAGTTCATCGGGTCGATAAACGCGCCGGTGGTGCGATCCACGAACATCAAGTGCAGGTGCGGCCCGGAACTACAGCCCGTTGACCCTTCCTGCGCGATCGGCTGTCCCGGTTCGACATGGGTCCCGACCGAGATGCCGAGCGCGGCCTCGCTACCGACAATCGTATGGCCATACTTGACGGTGTAGATCCCGTCATCCGCCTGGATATAAATGGCCCAGCCCAGGTTGTAATGGGGCGCGTCCGAGTGCGTCCAGGGGCAGGCACCTGGGTAACTGGCACAATCACACGACCGCGAGTTCGGATTGCGACTGTCGCCGACAAAGATGACCGTCCCATAGACCACGCTCCGCAGTAACGTCCCGCGCTCGTTGCCAAAATCGATCCCGGTGTGGAAGTACGGCGCGCCGGGCGGACAGGGATAGCCCCGCAGTTCCGGGAAATCAGTACAGCCGAAATTCTGGGTAATGCGGTGGTCCGCGCCAGCCATCGGCCAGCCCGCAAACTGGCTGAAGGAGCCGACCGGCGTTGGTGGCTGGGCCTGGGGATAGACTGCGCCACCGTCCCCGAGCCGGGTCGGCCCGCTGGGATTCCCATCACAGTAGGGATCATCCACGTCGAGAAACCAGGCGAGTTGCGCCTCATTATCCAGCCCTTCCCGCCGATCGCCCGCCTGCGGCGTCGGACCCCCGGTCACGCCGGGGTCGAGCGAGAAGCCGATGGCCACCGGAGTGCCGACCGCCGTCAAGATGGGGACCTGGATGGTGCGTTGCTGGCCCGGCTCATAATGGCCCGCACTATCGCGCCAGATCGGGAGTCCTGAGGCACGATATGCCTCCGTCGTCTGCGTGCGCCACGTCTGCTGGAGCGTCGAGCCATCGGCCCGCTGGACCTCGCGCACCACCAGCCGATCCGGCCAGGCGATGTCCAACGGGTCGGCCCCCTCATTGGAGCTATCAAAGGTGAAGATCCACACTTGCAAGCCGGTGGTCAGCACCGCCCCTGCGGTCTTGCCGGTATAGTTCAAGCGAAAGGTGCCCCAGCGGACATCCTGATTATGATGAAAGATATTCAGGCTTGTTTGATGGCCCTGGCTCAGGATCTGCCGGCCATAGGGGGTCGCCGTTTCGCGGGGCGCACTGCACTGCGGTTCCGGCGGCCCCGGGGTGCCCAGCGGGTCCGGCGTGCCCGTGACTTGCCCACAGATGGTCGGCACCGGCGAGACAGTGGGACAATTCCAGTAGGCGTTGTAGCGGGCCAGGTTCCCCGCGGTATCCGCAAACCCACAGGCCAGGCCGACCAGCCCGAGGGCGGCGACCAACAGGGCTTGCAGCCCGCGCCGGGAGCGATTCCCCAGCGGGGGGCGATCGGGGGCGGGCGCAGGGGGCAGGGGCAGGGTCGGATGCATGGGTGCCTCGTCTTTCTCCCGGCGAGCGGGCGCGTTAGGGAAGAACATTGCCGTCCGAAATCAACGTTCCCGGAGCCACGCCCGCCACATAGAGCTCGTCCACCCCGTTCGCCTCGGTCCAGAAGAACCACATCAAGCCGCCCGCGCCGGGCAGCGTCGTCCCGGTGAAGTTGCCGGCTAAGGCGCTAAAGGTCGTCTTAAAGAGCCGGAGCGGCTGGGTGGTAAAGGTGGCATAGCCCGTCCAACTGGCCCCCGGCGCACCTGGACGGCCATAGGCATAGGCGGGGAAGGTATCCCCGGCCCCTCCGGGGCGGCGATCGGTATAACTGTAGATGACAATGATGCGCTGGTGGACGCTGTCCCAGAAGGGCGTGGGAGCATGGACCGTCCCCCGCGAGGCTTCACCCGGCCCGGGGGTCGGGGCCTGGAAGCGGTTGTAATAGGCCATCGTATCTTCGTGCCAGATCGTGCCGCGATCCGGCGTATTCGGCAGCCAGGTCCGCCCACCATCCGGAGAATACGCAAAACAGATCCGCCCGGTCGAGTAGAGGGCCCACCAGACATACACCCAGGACGTGCCGTCGGCATCCGTAAAGCTCAGGGTGCGCAACCGTCCACCCAGCGACGGCACATAGTCCGGGATGCCGTAGGGTTGCGCGCCGCCATCGATCAGCAGCGTGGCCGGGGCCCAGGCTCCGGTGGGACCATCTTTCGAGGTCGTGTATACGGCGTCATCTTCGATCCAGGCCAACACCGTGCGGATGATCCCGCCCGGCAGCGGCACAAAGGCCAGATCGATCGCGTATTGCCGGACTCCGCGCCCGCGACGAGGCGGCACATCCTGCCGCCAACTCCCATCCGGCAATTGCTCGAAATAGTGGATGAGGCCCGGCCAGGGCATCACATCATTGGGGTTGGTGGCCCAGGCGGCATGCACGGCCCCGTTGGGGTCCACCGCCAGGCGCAGGCTCGTGGGCCGATCCCCCTCTGCCCCCGGGAAGGCGGCAACCGGACTCCAGGTGTGGCCCTGATCGGTCGAGGTGCGATAGTCCATCGCCACCGGGTCGCCGGGGTCCGGACTGGTCCGCTCGGGATATAACACATGCACCGCATCATCGGCCCCGATGCGGCCCATCGCATAGTTCCCCGGCGCACTGACCGTGGTCGCGGGCCCCCAGGTCCCGGTGCGGGCATCCACCGTCTTCACATACACGCGGCCACTCGCTTCCTGCCCGCGCTCGCTGTTGAACAGGCTGTAAATCAGCCAGGGCCGCCCGGTGCGCGGAGCGAGGGTCACATCCCCGACCCGCCCGATCCCTAGCCCAGCCCCAATCTGCAGCGGGTCGGTATTCCCAACGATCGCCGGCAGCGGCGGCTGCACTTCGCGGGGGGGCCACCACTGAATGGTCGGCGAGGGTTCCGGCGTCAGGGTCGCCTGGCCCGCCGCGGCCGTACAGGTGATGAGCGGCGGTGGCCAGGCGGGCGCGGCCGTCGCGGGCGGGATCGGGGCCGGACAGGGCGGCTCGTCACAGGGGGTCTGCGCCGGACGGGAGGTCGGCGAGGGGCGCGGGGTCGGCGTCGGCGGGGTCCAGGTGCCGGTCGGGGTCGGGGTCGGGGTCAGCGCCTGCATCTGGTACGACCCATAGGGAAAGCAGTTGCAGGCGCAGGCCGTGGCCTCGGCCCGCCAGGCCGTATCCGTCAAGGGCGCAACCGACGGGGTACATGCCGCCAAGAGCAGCACCACCGCGACCAGGATCACCAGCCCCCCCCCACGGCGAATCGACAGGAGTCGCGCGGACTCCGGGGCCGCACCGGGGCCACACCGCATGCTTACCATGATCGCGGACCTCCTGACGGCGCGGTCGCGCGGAGCCGTTGCCGGGCGGGCCAGAGGTATCCCGCCCGCACGGGATAGCCCACCGCCGTCAGCATCCCCTGGACAACGACCGGGTCGAACTGCCGCCCGGCTTCGCGGATCAGTTCGGCGGCGGCGGCCGCAACGGGCCGCGCCGAGCGATACGGTCGAGGGGTACGGATCGTATCCCAGGCATCGGCCACTGCCAGGATACGGGCGCCTAAAGGAATGGCCGCCCCAGCCAAGCCACAGGGATAGCCCTGCCCATCCCAGTGCTCGTGATGGAAGCGTACAAGCGGTTGCAGGGCCGTCAATCCCAATCCCGGAGCCAGGAGCAAGGCCCCCGTATCTGGATGGGTGCGGAGCAACTGCCACTCAGCCGGGGTGAGCGGATCGCGCTTCTGGAGCAACTCTCCGGGCAGGGCCAATTTGCCCAGATCATGGAGTAACCCGGCCAACAGCAGGACCTGCAACGGCATCAGGGATTGGCCCGCCATGCCGTTCAAGGTCTGTCCGATCCGCACCGCCAACCCCGCCACGCGCACACTGTGGCTCCGCAGGTCCGGGTAGCGTTGCGCCATTTCGCGTAAGTAGAGCCGCACGCCGCCGAGTGGATCGCCCGGCCCCGCCCCTCCCGAAGGAACCAACGGGCCAGGTACCGCGCTGCGGCAGACCAGGGGATCAGCCATGGGCCACCTCCGTCTCGCTAGTCTGGAGCCGGACCTCGACCAGATCGCGTAGGACTTCAAAAAAGTACGCCATCTTGTTGGTAATCTGGCCCGAACCCTGGGCTCCCTGGGCCTGACGGGTGCGCCGGCGGGCTTCCTGGATCACGTCCGTGCCGAAGGTCGTATCGGACATCGCCGATGCTGCCCACAACCGGGCCCATAAACGATGCGCCCGGGTGACATTGGAACGCTCATGGGTCGGGTCACCGAACTCGCGCGAGAGGTCCTGGATGAGCAGGGCCAGATAGCTGGAGACCGGGGCCGCCGGAGGGGATGATCCTGCGCGGCCCCTCTGTGGTTACCCCGCATCCCCGGGAGCGGGGGGTACCACAGAGGGGCCAGGAGCCGGGGCAGGCACGGCGGCCCCAGGCTGTAGCAGGGCACGCGACGCAGCGATCCGCGCAGCCCGCGACAGATGTTGCCCACCTGGCGGGCGCACTAGCGGATCCGGCGGGGACAGCACCACGGGAAGCGGCACATCGGGCTGAACCCGGTGCGTGATCTCGTCGAGCAGCGGACCAAAATCGTACGCATTCGCCTCCTGGGCACCGGTGTCCGCATGGCGGGGGACAAGCCGCAGATAGCCCGCAGCGATCAGTTCTGCTTTGACATAGTGCAACATCCGCTCGCTGTAGCCGGTCCGCGTAGCCATCTTCTTCAGGCTGGGATATGGCAACGCGGCCGTCCATTTGTGAGCCAGGACGTAGGCAACAAACCAGACCTGCTGGGGGCTGAGCCCCAGCGCACCCTGGTAGGTGAAAAGGGCCAGGGGGACCGTAGCGATCCCGGCCCGAGCGATCACCCGCCCATAGCGCGCGACGAAGGAGGTATCGGACACATCTTCCAGGCCCGGGGGCGGGGCCTCATCTCGAATACTGTTTTCGGGGGACTGTTCCGTGGCGAGCAGCCGCTCCAGCGCCGCAAAGAGGCCGGTCAAATCATACTGATTGGCGGTTTGCCGCCGACTGGTCACGGCATACTGGGGAAGGATCTGCAAATAACCCTGCGCCTCCAGGGCCGCGCGCAGATACTGCAAGGTGCGCTTTTGCACACCGGTCTGCTGTTCCACCTGCGTGAGACTGGGATAGGGTAAATCGGCCTTCCACCGCCGGGCCAGGAGATAGCACACAAACCACACATCTTGCGCCGAGAGATAGAGCGCACTCTGATAATGGAACAAGGCGGACGGGATCGTCGCTAAGCCATGCTCCAGGATGACCCGGCCGAATCGCGCGGCCCAGCTGGTGCCCGGTGCAGATGCGTCGGGCGACGGGCGGAGTGGCTGGGAGTCGATCCCGGCCGGCGGGGCACTG
>JBBSAN010000292.1:0-7815 GCA_038252265.1 Chloroflexia bacterium | reverse complement strand
GCCTGTCGGAGAGAACGATTTTCGCCAAAATTCGCCCCACTCAAAGGTGGTTTTAGTCCCGAAAGTGGGAGATCCGCCCCACTTTCTGGGGCAAAATGACCGGAATTAGGGCTGGCAAGTTTCTCTCCGACAGGCTGCTAGGTCACTGAGGACCAGCCGGTAATGCCCCCGTCCTTTCTGGGTGGCAATCTCATCAATGCCCAGCCGCCGCACGGGGCGGGACGGATAGACGGGGCAGGCGGCGTCCGCATGGCGATAGTAGCAGCCTTCCACGGCTTTATAGCCGAGGTGTTCCCGCCGGGCGACTGCTTGCAGGGACTGCTCTCGACAGGCGGCGACCAGTCCCGCAGCATAGCGGCGGGTCGTCCGAGCGTGGGGGGCGATGGCCGCCAGCGCCTCCGTGAAGGGGCAGCGGCAGCGCTGACACTTGAACCGGCGCATGGCGAATTCGAGGTAGCAGGGTACGCCATTCCAGGCGCGGTCGCGCACCCGGCGCGGATGGAATTGATGAATCTGCCAGGAGTAATAGCCACAGGTGGGACAGACGGCACTGGTGCGCGCCAACTGACAGCCGACGACGAGATAGCCCGCATGATCCGCAACTTCGAGGTGGGTCACGACAAACTCCGGCAAGGCGAGCAGGTGAGTCAAGGCCCACGGATCGGTGGCCTTGATGAGCCATGGGGGGGTCAGTATACTGGACAACACGGGGCCTCCTGGGGTACAGATGGGATGTGGTATTCACATCTTATCCCAGCGGCCCTGGTTCGACCAGGTTAGCACACTAATTCTCAAAGAGCCACAAATCTTTACGAAAGCCAATTTCTCTTCGAGTGGCACAAGGCACCCGAAGATGAAAGCATTGATGATACAAGAACGCGTGTACGGTCTGAATGTCAGAATAAGTACGACACACTCGTTGCCTGGTACTCCGAAGTTTTAGATTCACCAACTTTTTCTGGGTCGTTCTTGATCAACAACGACCGTGCTTCAGAAGATGCTTGGGTGCCTAATCCCGCTCATTCTGTTGGACAGTGGGAATCACCGCTAACCTACTGGGAGCAGCCCGAAGGCCGCATGCAGATCGGAATACGCCACGAAGATAAGGAATTACCTTACACAATCGTCGTGTCCTGTTATCGATCCTGACCGTCGTTTTACTGGTGAATGGTCTATGACTGCACATCCTCTTTTCAGCTTTGGCACCTGGTTGCAGTGGCAGCGGCAAGTCCACGACTGGACCCAGGATCAACTGGCCGAGAAGGCGGCTTGCTCGGTCGCTTCGATCCGCCGCTTTGAGGGCGACCTCGGCCCGCCTTCTCGGCAGATCGCGGAACTACTCGCCGACGGTTTAGCCATCCCCTCGGCTGAGCGGGAGGCCTTTATCCTGTGGGCACGGCGGACACCCCATGCCGAGCCGCCGCCCAGCGTCCTTGCCAGCTATGATCCGGGCACCGCCGCCACTTCAGGTCTGCTGGCTGGCTCTCCGGATATCCCTGCGCCCCCCACACGGCTGATTGGTCGCGAGGTGGACATTGAACGCATCTGCGCCCTGCTCGGGCAAGAAGGCGTCCACTTACTCACCCTGACCGGGCCAGGCGGGAGTGGGAAGACCCGGCTCGCGCTCGCTGTTGCCCAGGCGTGGACAAGCGATTTCCCGGGCAGTGTGATCTTCCTCTCCCTGGCCGCCAGCCGGGGGGTGGAAACGGCGCAGCAATTGATTACCCAGGCGGCGGAGGCCACTGCGGCTTTACCTGTGCCTGCGCAGGCGCACCGCTTGTTGGTTCTCGATAACTTTGAACATGTGCTCCCCGCCGCCTCCACCTTGGGCCAACTGTTGGAACGCGATCCGCAGTTGACGATACTTGTAACTAGTCGTGTCGTGTTGCGCATCTATGGGGAGCATGAATTTGATGTTCAACCGTTGGCCGTGCCCGATTCTCCTTCCCTCCTTGCGGTGCCCGATTTGGAGCAAGTCGCCGCCGTGCAGGTGTTCGTCCAACGCGCCAAAGCAGTGCGCTCTGATTTCGCGCTGACTGCGGAGAATGCGGCGGCAGTCGCCGCGATCTGCCGGCATATGGACGGCTTGCCCCTGGCCCTGGAACTGGCGACGGCGCGCATCAAGACGTTTACCCCACAGGCTTTACTCAGTCGGCTGGGGGATCGCTTTACCCTCTTGACGGGCGGCCCCCGGAATGTACTGGCCCGCCAGCAGACCCTGCGGAGTGCGATGACCTGGAGCTATGATCTGCTGGAGCCAGCCGAACAGCAGTTGTTTGCCCGCCTCGCCGTCTTCGCGGGCAGCTTTGCGTTCGACGCAGCGCAAAAGATCTGTGTACTGGAGGAGGATCATGAGCAGGATCTGCTGGATCGGCTGACAGCCCTGGTGGATCAGAGTCTGCTGCGCCAGAGTGACGAGGTGAAAGGCGAGTTACGGTTTGGGATGTTAGAAACGATCCGCGAGTATGCCTGGCTTCGCTTAGGTGACATGGGGGAGACGGAGCTGTTGCAACGCCAGCACGCGGACTATTATGTGCAACTGTTGGAAGAGCTACGGGCCCAGCCGTTCGATCAGGACGTTGATGTCGAATGGTTCAGCGTCGAGAAAGCCAACCTGTACGCGATCCATAGCTGGGCGGTCCGCCAGGACCATCCGAAGGTCATCACGGCGCTCGGCCTGGCACTGTGGGAGCTGGGGTTGGGATCTCACCTGGAGGGCGGATCGGCAGCGGGCTGGGACCCGATATTTTGAGAGGGTCATCCATGGTCAAACTGGATCAACACTACGTCGACCCACGCCTGGTGGCGCTGTATGATCTCGAGAACACCGGTCGGGGCGACACTGCTTTCTATGTCTGGCTCGCCGCCGATCTTGCCGCCCAACGCATCCTCGACCTGGGGTGCGGGACCGGTCTGCTGACCTGCGAATTGGCCGTTGCTGGTCGCCAGGTGGTCGGCGTCGATCCGGCCCCGGCCATGCTGGCCGTCGCCCGTCGGCGACCGGGTGCTGAGCGTGTGCAGTGGGTCGAAGGCGACGCGGGTGCCCTGGGCATCGCCGAGGCCGACTTGGTGCTGATGACCGGCCACGTGGCCCAGGTGTTCCTTGACGACCGTGAGTGGACCGTCACCTTGCGTGCCGTCTACGCCGCCCTGCGGCCCGGCGGGCACCTTGCCTTCGAGAGCCGCAACCCCGATGACCGGGCGTGGGAACGCTGGAATCGGGCCGCCACGTACGAGCGATTCGACTCGCCGCACGGGCCGATGGAAAGCTGGCTGGAGCTGGTCAGTGTGGGTCAAGGTCGAGTCCGCTTGGAGGGCCACAATGTCTTCACGGCCACCGGAGAGGTGGTGGTGGCGAGTAGCGAGTTACGTTTCCGCAGCCGGGACGAACTGACGACGTCCTTGATCCAGGCCGGGTTTATCGTCGAGCAGGTATACGGTGACTGGGAGCAGGGGCCGGTGGTTCGCACCAGCCGCAGCCTGGTGTTTGTCGCGCGCCGTCCCTGAGCCGGGTGGTTCGGTCCTCCTTCGGGCGGCGACCCCGACCGCGATCAACGTTAGCCCCGCAGCGCACGGCTACGGGGCTAACTTCAGGAACCGCCGGGGCTAGATGGCCTTTTCCACCGGGTATTGCACTTCTGTGGCCGCGTCGGCCATATTGCCCGGGTCATGCTGCATGTAAATCTCACGGTAGGGGCCGACAATGGTATAGCCATTGGCCTCGACCCATTCCAGCAGGGTCGCATGGAGCTGGGTGAACGTCTCGAACGGCCCCTGATGGACCGCTGCGGCGACTTGCGTTTGCGGTAGCTCATACACGGCGACCCGTTCGGTGTCCGGCACCCGGCGGTCCAGGGGGACTGCCGCTTCGGCTACTTCCTCGGTGTGGACCTCGGCGGGCTGATGCCACAGAGCGAAACACGGACCTGCCTCCTTGGCTCCCTGTTGCTTGATGTAGGTGTACACTTCGCCGTAGGCGGCGTCGAGATACACCGGCACCTGGTCATTAGTCGGGATCGTCACCCGCCGGGACGCAATGAGCAGGGGCGGGACGGTCTTGAGTACAACGTCATAATCGGACATGGTATCCTCCAGTTCAATTTGCCGCAGCCGGGCCGCAATGCGGGCCAATCGCCCCTGCTCCGCAGCGATCTGGTGTTCTACTTGCGCGTGCTGGAGTGTGAGCATCCCGCGCAGTTGGTCCAGCGAGAGATCCCCAGCGAGCAGACGGTCGATCTGGTCCAGCGAGAAGCCGAGATCCTTGAGGGCCAGGATGCGATTAAGGCGTGGCAGTTGGGCCACCGAATAGTAGCGGTAGCCCGTCGCAGCGTCCACGGAGACAGGCGGGAGCAAGCCCCGCTCGTCATAATGGCGTAAGGTCGCGACGGACACCTGGCTGAGGCGGGCGAAATCACCGATTTTGATCATGTTGGTTGCTCCGTGCACAAAGCTACCAACACTATACAGTCTCCGGTAAGAGGAGAGTCAAGAGGTTTTGCCCGGGTTTGTGCCCGGGGTACCGCAGTTGATCCGCGCATCTGGGGTGGGTCCGCGACAGCGCCGGGGAGAGCACGGTTCATCCAGGTCCGGATTATAGACCGCGCCCAGCGTGTTGAAGCTCGATGGTTCAGGGTCGAGAAAGCTGATCTGCACGCAGTCTATAGCGGGGCGGTCCGCCAGGACCATCCGGAGGTCATCACGGTGATCGGTTTGGCATTGTGAGAGCTAGGGTTGGGATCCCACCTGGAGGGCAGATCGGCAGCGGGCTGGGACCCGGTATTTTGTGATAGTCAATAGGGCCATCCGACCGCAAAGGGAGAACGTCAGGAGCTTCGGTTGTATTGTGCGTTTATGCTTAGGGGAGCTTAACCCTTCAAGCTCCTCCCGGCCACCACATGCCAATGAAGATGCTTTGAGTCTTGGTACGCTCCGAGATTCGTGATTACGCGACAGGCTCCTTCCGCAGTGACCACCTCCGCCGCCAATTGCTGCACACAGTGCAGCAATTCCAAGAGCAAGGCATCGTCCCCGGCTTCCAGCGCGAGGAGCGATGCGATATGGCGCTTCGGGACGACAACAATATGAACCGGCCAGGAGGGGTGGGTATGATGAAAGGCCAGTATATTGGTCGTTTCGTGGACGCGCGTTACGGGGGTATGGCCGCTCAGTACTTCGGCGCAATAGAAGTCAATACTCTCCAGAGGATCGGCTTTAACATAACGTAGCACCTTGACAACAACAGAGCTCCCGCGCAGAGTCTTGATACCACTCCGCTTGACTGCTCTCAAATACCAGTGTGTAGGCCCGGCCACAACACCAACGGCGGGTATTTGATCGCAGGTGGTGACCCCGCAGGGTCATGACGGGCTTTGTACAATTTCACAAGCGGTCGGGACGCCCCTGCTGGTTGGCCCGACCCGCGCACCCGATTATAAAGAGCGCGGCGCTCTGCACGGCATATACACTCCGCGCAGGCACGTTGTGCGGGGCCAAGTCGTTGCCGGTACCGCAGCCGGGTCGGGCCGCTCCGACTCGCTACCCTGCGCGGCCCCGCCCGCTGCGGAGCGCGCCCGATTATATTTTACACCCCGCGTGCAGGGGGAGTGTAAAATATAATCGCGGCGGTGTCGGGCGGGGCCGCGCAACGCGCACTTTGGGGCGGGCCGTAGTGCAGACGGGCGCACAAATTGTACAAAGTCAAGCTGAGCGCAGCGAAGGATCTTGTTCGGGCGTCTAGATCGTAATCGAAGATCGAGGATGTACCCGAGCGATCATGGACCGTTGAGAAGATCCTTCGCTGCGCTCAGGATGACAGCCGGGAGAGTCGAATATTGTGCCAATCGCAAACATTGAGGACGTGAGCCAAGCCTGATGCCGATCCCTACCCGCCGTCTCTTAATCTGCATCCTCCTGGCCGCGCCGCTGCTGGCGTTGGGCGGGGTCAGCGCCATGTTCTTTGGGCTGGCCGCGCTCTATCTCGTCACGCTGGCGGTGATCGTCGGGCTGGACCTGGCGCGCAGCCCGGCACCGGGGCGGTTCCGTGTCACCCGCGTGGCCGAGAGCAAGCTGTCGCTGGGGGCCGACAACCCGATTACGATCGAGGTGACGGACCCGCGTCCCGACGGCCCGCCGGTGCCGTTCACCGTGCGCGATGCGGCTCCCGATGCCTTCACCGTCAGCGAACGGGTGCTCCAGGGCACGGCGACCCCTCGCGCCACCGCCGAGATGCGCTACCTGGCCCAGCCGCCGCGCCGGGGCGACTTCGCCTTTGGCGACACCTACCTGCGGGTGGGGAGCGCACTGGGGCTGACCGAGCGGCAGGCCCGCCACCCCACCGGAGCCGCCGTGAAGGTCTATCCCAACTTGCGGGAGGTGCAGCGCTACGAGTTGCTGGCCCGGCGCGGGCAACTGTACGAACTGGGGCTGAAGAACGCTCGCCGCCTGGGCAGCGGCACCGAGTTCGAGCGCCTGCGCGAGTACCAGCCCGACGACGACTACCGCCGGATCAACTGGCCCGCCACCGCCCGCCGCGCCACGCCGATCACGATGGACTTCGAGACGGAGCGCAGCCAGACGATCATGATCCTGCTCGATTGCGGGCGGCTGATGGCCGGGCCGGTGGGGCCGCTGGCGAAGCTCGACTACGCGATCAATACCAGCCTGCTCCTCGCCTTCGTCAGCACGCTGAAGGGCGACCGGGTCGGGCTGCTGACTTTTGCCGACAGCGTGCTGGGCTACTGGCCCCCGGCGCGGGGGCGGGGCCAGTTTTTGCGCCTGCTCGAAGCGCTCTACACCGTGCAGGCCCAGCCGGTGGAACCGGACTATGCTGCCGCTGTGCAATACTTGCGGACCCGCCAGCGCAAACGGAGCTTCGTCGTCGTCTTCACCGATGTGCTCGACCGCGCCTCGGCGGGCAGCCTGGTCAGCAGTGTCGGCAGCCTGACCCCCCACCACCTGCCCCTCACCGTGGCCGTGGGCGACCCCGCCGTGACCCGCGCCGCCCACACCATCCCCGGCACCTCGGCCCAACTTTACGAGCGCGAGGTGGCGGGCCTGCTCCTTCAGGAGCGGCGGGGAGCGCTGGATGCCCTGGCCGGGCACGGCGCGCTGACCCTGGACGTGCCCGCCGAAGAGCTGACCATCGCCGTGATCAACCGCTACCTGGAACTGAAAGCGCGAGGCCGGATTTGACGAGCAGCGAGCAGCGAGCAGCGAGTAACGAGTGATGAGCGATGAGTGATGAAGGACGAACCACTGTCTCCCCAATCCGCCACACAATGAGTGATGCGGAACGGACTCCCAACCCCCCGCCGCGCCGCGAGTGGGGAGGCGTGCTGATCCTGTGGGCGGGGCTGGTGACGCTGTTCCTCAGCCCCGCGCTGTTCACCGGGCGCATCTTCTCGCCGTCTGACCTGCTACTGAGCTACCCACCCTGGGTAGCAGGGCGACCGGCGGATCTCGGCCCGGCGGGCAACCCGGCGCTGCTGGACAGCAGCCTGGGGATCGAGCCGTGGCTGATCGCCAGTGCGCGGCGGCTCCAGGCCGGGGAGATCCCGCTGTGGAACCCGGACAACATGCTCGGCGCGCCCTACCTCGGCAACATCCAGTCGGCCCTCTTCTACCCGATCAACTGGCCCAGCTTCGTCTGGCCGGGCGGGGCGACGCTCGTCCTGCGCGCCTGGCTCCAACTACTGCTAGCCGCGCTGGGCACCTATGGGCTGGCGCGGGAGATCGGGCGGGTCGGGCCGCACGCGGCCACCCTGGCCGCGCTGGCCTATACCTTCGGGGCCTTTCTCATTAGCTGGCTGGTCGGGC
>JBBSAN010000291.1:0-7823 GCA_038252265.1 Chloroflexia bacterium | reverse complement strand
GCATGGGCGTATTATAGCATAGCCACAGCGCACGGCCCCGGCCCGCCGCTACTTGCTGGGGACCCACGGCGGGAAGTAGAGGAAAAGCACCAGCAGCAGCAGGATGCCGAGGGTCACCAGCGAGGCACAGCCCATCGTCGCCACCGGATCGGCCCGCTGGTCGGTGCGGCGCAGGGCGATGAAGCCCAGCGGTTCGGGGATGATCGGGATGTTGTATTCGGCTTCGTATTCCACGTCGGGCAAAAAGCATTCGTCGCGCAGGTAGGGCACGATGGCCCGGATGCGCTGGCCGATGTAGGTAATATCTGCTGCCGTCAACTGCTGCGTCGGCCAGATCGGGCCTTTGTCAAGCTGGGTTGCCAGGGTGCGGAATGCCTGCACCTGGCTATGATATTTGGCCGCTTCCTCGTCATCTACGCTCGACCACTCCACAATCTCCAGGTCCACATCGGGCACGCGCTGCTGGATCCGGTCTTTGAGCTGGTTCAGCACATACTCAAACAGGGTATTGCTGAGACCTTTCTTGTCAGCCTCCAACCGGGCTTCCGCGCCGTCAATGATCAGCTCCCCCAGCTTCCCGGCGTCATCCTCGATCGGAATACGGATCGGCGCATCTGGCTGGTCTTGCGCCTCAAAGGCGTAGTTAAAGTAGGCTTTGTCATCCGGCCCTTCCGCCTTTTTGAGCGCGGCGTGCTTGCGCGCTTCCACCCGGCGGCGGGCGGGCGGCAAAGGCGGGGAGGCCACCACATCCCCTGCGGCGTCGGACCCTTTCTTGGCCTTCCCGGTTTTGCCGTCGGCGGCGGCGTCCTTGTCCGTCGCCCCCCCGCCACCCAGCGGCAGGTTGTAGAACAACATCTTCACCGCGCCGATAAACCCATCATGCGTGGTGATGATGAAATAGGCAAAAAGCACGGCGATGATCGCCAGGGTCAGCGTTTCGATGTTGCTCCGCTGGGCCAGGGTAACAAAGAGGCGATACTGCCAGACGATGACGATGATACTCAACAGGGCCGTGACGTTCAAAAGCACATAGATCCCGGCCATCAGATACACACGGCGGCGGTACTGGGCGGCGGTTTTAGAGATCTCGCGGATCAGGTCTTCGCTCAAGCTCATAAAGGTGTTCCCCGGTGGGTAAGGAGGTGAAGGCCAGTGGCCTGTCGGGTACGAGTGGTGCGCACAATCAAACGGGAAATAAACATTTATGTGATTAGCCCCGTCGGTCGGGTTCGGCGCACGTTTGAAGCCGTCCTGCCGTTACCAACAGGGTACAGCGACCGGTTTTGCTCACAGCAGGGGGATTGATGAACACAACGTTATCCGGGGGCCGCCCACCCGCCGCGCCGGGGCGGAATGTGCTGCGGGCGCGGCTCCTGTACGGCGGGCTGCTCGTGCTGGTGGCGCTGGCGTTGGCCGGGTGCCTGGGGCCAAAGCCCGGTGTGGTCGAGGTGAAGAAGCAGCCGCCCGCCAGTCAGGGCGATCCCTACCGGGTCCAGGTGGTGATCGCGAACAACGGTCCCGGCGAGGGCCAGGTCGAAGTGTCGGTGCGCCTGTTTGACAAGCGCAACCAGCAAACGATCCAGTTCGACTCGCAAGATGTGCAACTGGACGTAGGTGAGCAGCAGAGCGTCAACTTCGAGGAAACCCTCCCCCCCGATGCCCCCCCCGCCGAACAGATCGACGTGCAGGTGGCCGCGCAATACCCCATTCAGTAGGCCCCGCGCCAGCGGGGCGCAGCTTGACACTCCTCTGGCTGGGGTGGTACAATGCGGCGGGGTCCCAGGCATATCGGCACGATCCGCAGCGGTTCGTCAGGAGAAGCTGTCCTTGAGTATTGAAGAGATGCTGGCGCGGGTGCCGATTTTTGTGGCCCTGAGCAAAGAGCAGTTGAGCACGCTGGCCCGTCTGGTGGCGCACCGCACATTCCCGCGGGGCACCGTGATCATCCGCGAGAACGACACCGACGCTTCCCTGTATATCATCCTCAAGGGCCAGGTCAGTGTGGTCAAACAGGGACCGGACGGGCAAGGCGATATCAAGCTCGCCACCCTGGAAGAAGGCGACTTCTTTGGCGAGATGGCCCTGTTGGACGGCGCGCCGCGCTCGGCCAGCGTCACCGCCCTGACCCCCACCGACTGTTTGTTGCTGACCCGCTGGGTGTTCTACACCACCCTGCGTAGCGACCCCGAAATTGCCGTCGCCATGTTGCCCACCCTGAGCAAACGGGTGCGCGATGCCGAGGAAATCACCGCGCGCATCGTCGTCACTTGAGGACGCTCCCGACACGCATCAGGAGCTGTGGGAAGTGGGAACACCGGTTCCGCTTCCCACGGTTGTTTCTAGCCCCACCACAGAGGAATTCGCCCGTATGCTTCGCTCGATGTGCAAATCAAAGCTACACGGTCTGACCGTCACCGATAATAACCTGAACTATGTGGGCAGCATCACCATTGACCAGGACCTGCTCGATGCCGCCGACATTCTCCACTTCGAGTGGCTGCTGATCGTCAACGTCACCACTGGGGCGCGCTTCGAAACCTACGCCATTTCCGGCGCACGGGGGTCGGGCGTGGTCGGCCTCAACGGGGCGGCGGCGCGGCTGGGGCTGCCGGGCGATAAGCTGATCGTCCTTTCCTATGCCTCGTTCGGTCCGGACGAATTGAAGGACTTCGCCCCGCGCCTCGTCTTCCTGGGAGCCGATAACAAGATTCTCGACCTGGCCCACACCGAGACTGCCGAACAGACCTTCCACATGGGCGAGGGCTTCGCCCTGCGCGACAAGGCCTAGCCCGCCCCTCCCCCTTCACCGCTCCGTCTGCACCCACAGGTGCGTGCCATCCGAGGACACATCAATCGTGCCGCTCAGGTCGGTACGGTAGACCGGGGTGTGCGCCGCCGCCAGCGCGGCCAGCGTGGCCGGGGCGGGATGCCCATAAGGATTGTCCGTGCCGACCGAGATCAGTGCCAGTTGGGGATGGATCGCGGCCAGCAGCGGGTCGCTGAGGCCCGTGGCGCTGCCGTGGTGGGGCACCTTCAGCACCGTCGCCTGAAGGGGCAAATCGGCCCCCGCCTCGGTCAGCAGGCGGTCACCCGCATCGCTTTCGATATCGCCCGCCAGCAACATGCTCACCGCCTGGTAGCTCAGGCGCAACACCACCGACGAATTGTTGATGTCGGAATGGGTGCCGCTCAGCAGATCGTGGTCGGGAGCCAGTACGCGCAACGCCAGGTCCGGCTCCACATCCACGGTCATGCCGCGCACCGCCGGGACAACCGGGACGTGCTGGGTCGCCAATTCACGCGTCCAGGCGGTCTCCAGCGTGTTGGTCACGGTGTAGGGCGTTTCGAGCACCTGGCCGACCTCATAGCGGGCCAGCACCTCGACCAGCCCGCCCAGGTGGTCCTCGTGCGGGTGAGTCAGCACCAGCAGATCGATCCGGCGCTGCCAGAACGGCAGGTAGCGGCCCAGGTAGCCCAGCGTGCGCGTCGCATCGGGGCCGCCGTCCACCAGGATCGTGTGGCCCCCCGGCGTGGTCAGGAGCAATGCATCGCCCTGCCCCACGTCCAGCACCCGCAGGTGGAGCCGCCGGTCGGGCTGCGCCGCCACCGCCGCCCAGACGAGCACCAGCGCTGCCACCCCGGCCAGCAGCCCGGCCACCCACACGCGGTCGGCGCGGGTGAGGCGCAGTGGTGGCGGGGCGACGGGGTCGGCAGCCACCGCCGTGCTAGCCACGCGTCGTCATCCCGCCCCGTGTCCGCTTGATATTCGGTACGCCCCACCAGTGGATGATCAGCCCGGCCAACACCATCAGGCCCAGCGCAGCGATTGCCACCTGATAGCCGAACGCGCCATAGCTGGCGGGCGGCAGCAGCAGGAGCACACCGCCCCAGATCAACGGGCCGACCACGGCGGCAAACTTGCCGGTCAGGTTGTAGATGCCCATGAACTCGCCCAGCTTTTCGGGCGGGCTGAGTTCGATCATCATCGTCCGTGCCGCCACCCAGGTGCTGCCCAGCGCGATCCCGGCTAGCACGGCCACGACCCACTGGAACAAGAACTGGGACGTGGGCGAGGAGTCGGCCACCGAGATCGCCAGAACGAGGACGATCAGCCAGAGGATCAGGCTGACGATCAGGCTTTGCTTGGAGGTGAGCCAGTCGGCCACGAAGCCGAACAGCCAGGCCCCCAGCGCGGCGGCGATGATCGCCGGGGCCAGCGCGGCGGCAGGGTCTTTGAAGCCGATCACCCGGGTCGCATAGACGCCCATGGCGATGATCACGGTGTTGAGCGCGTCGGAATAGAGGAAGTTGGAGACGAGGAAGCGCCACAGCCCTGTGTGGGTGCGCGCCTCCTGAAGCGTGCGCCAGGTCTGGGTGACGGTAGAGGTAAAGGTGATCGGCGTCTGCGGCGGGAGCGCCAGGGTTTCGACCAGGGGCACTTCGGCCACGCTCCCGACGTACCCGGACGGCCCTGGCCCAGCCACCACCGGCTCCGGAACGGGGGGGCGGGACCGCGCCCGCTCGCGCACAAACAGGAAACAGGGCAACGAAAAGAGCAGGTACAGAAACGCGGTAGGCAGGAAAGTCGCCTGGGGCAGCGCCGCCTTGCCGACGATCAGGGGCATAACCGCGACGCTAAAGAGCGTCCCGGCATAACCCAGGCCGACACCGATGCCCGACACCTTACCCCAGTTGGTGCGCGTGCTGACGGCGGGCAGGAGCGCGTCATAGAAGATCCCGGCGATCTGGTAAGCGGCGTTGGCGAGGATCAACGCCCCGATGATCAGCAGCACGTTGCTGCTCAGGCCCATCACCGCGACCAGGCTCACGCAGATCAGCGTCGTCGCCATCAGCCAGGGCAACCGTCGCCCCGCGCCCCGGTCAGACAGCCCGCCCATGAACGGTGAGATCAGCCCCACCAGCAGCATCGAGATCGAATAGGGCACCGAATACTGCCAGTCTTGCAGGCCCACTGCGAGGATAAACGCGGGAAAGTAGAGACTTACTATGTTCCAGGAATAGATTGTATTGGCAAAATCATATAACGCCCAGGAACCGACGGCCAGGGGACCGGCTCCCCGTTCGGCGGCGGCCACCGTGGGCAGCACCGTGGTTTCGATGGTTGCCATGCTCGCTCGTCTCCTGCTGAAGATGGGGATGGGGCCACCGCCCCGAATGTGGCCTGCGTATTATAGCAGGTGCGCCGAGGCCTGTATAGCGCCGCCGCGCCGGGGATCAGCCGCCTTTGCGGATCGCGTAGGCCGGGCGTCCCTGGTAGTCGCGCAGGCCGAGAAAGGCGTGACCGCGCCGCATAGCCCAGGCGCGCAGATCGAGCGGGGCCGCCGGATCGGCGTTGACCACCAGCACCACCTGCCCCGAAGCCAGCGGGGCGGCGAACTCTTCGATTTCGTGTAACAGATCACCGCCGCAGGCGCGGTCTTCGGTGTCGTACACCAGCGCTTCGGGGTCGGCAGGCGAGGTAGAAGGGTCCATGAGCACACGTTCCTTTCGTAATAACAGCCACCCTGAAAATATAAATGAGAGACTGGGGCTTGTCAACAGGGCAGAAAACTGAGATGCGGGCATAAACGGTGGTGCCTGTTGTAGGATATGGACAGAGCCACATCCTACAGGTGTATGCTGCATTATGCCCAGATCTCAAGGCAGAAAAAGGCAAAGCCATGGCAAAATTAGTCGGTACTGGCCGACCCCTCAAAGGTGTCATCCTGAGCGCAGCGAAGGATCTGCTTGGCGGTCTATAGTCATCAGGGAAGATCGGGATCGCGGCCTGAACACCACGGACCGCCGAGCAGATCCTTCGCTGCGCTCAGGATGACCGCTTCTTACTCCGCATCGCTCATCGCTCATTGCTGAGTGCTTGGCTGCGCTCAGGATGACTTCTTTGGATTGTGCAACAGCTATAAAAAGGGGAAGCGTGCAGTTGCACGCTTCCCCCATTGGCCGGGTGACGACTGGGCCGGAGCCTAGTAGTCCATGCCGCCCATGCCGCCCATACCACCGCCGCCTGCCGGCATGGCCGGGGCCGCTTCGGGGATGTCGGTGATCAGGGCTTCGGTGGTCAGGATCATGCCCGCGATGCTGGCGGCATTCTCCACCGCCGAGCGGGTCACCTTGGCCGGGTCAATGATGCCCTCGGCCAGCATGTCGCCGTACTGGCCGGTGAGCACGTTGTAGGCGATGTTGGTGTTGCCGCGCTCTTGCGCCAGGCGGCGCACCGTCTCGACCACGACCGAGCCGTCCTGGCCCGCGTTCGCCGCGATCTGGCGCATCGGCTCTTCCAGGGCACGCCGCAGGATCTGCACACCGGTGGCAATGTCGCCGGTCGCCTCAACGGCGTCCAGCGCGCTGATGGCATTGATCAGCGCAACCCCACCGCCGGGCACGACGCCTTCTTCGACCGCCGCGCGGATGGCGCTGAGGGCGTCCTCCACGCGGTGCTTCTTCTCTTTCAGTTCGGTCTCGGTGGCGGCCCCGACCTTGAACACGGCCACGCCCCCGGCCAGCTTCGCCAGCCGCTCCTGGAGCTTCTCCTTGTCATAGTCCGAGGTCGTCTGCTCGATCAGCGCCTTGATCTGGTCCACGCGAGCGCGGATCGCCGCTTCGTCGCCCCGACCCTCGATGATGGTCGAGTCGTCCTTGTTCACAACCACGCGGCGGGCGCGGCCCAGGTCCTTGATCGTGGCGCTGTCCAGCTTGCGGCCCACCTCTTCCGAGATGACCTCGCCGCCGGTCAGGATGGCGATGTCGCGCAGCATATCCTTGCGGCGGTCGCCAAAGCCGGGGGCCTTGATGCCGACCACGTTGACCACGCCGCGCATACGGTTGATCACCAGCGTCGGCAGGGCCTCGCCGTCAATGTCCTCGGCAATAATCAGCAGGTTCTTGCTGACCTGGAGCAGCTTCTCCAGCAAGGGCAGCAGATCGTTGAGGGCCGAGATCTTCTTATCGGTGATCAGGATGTACGGCTCGTCCAGCGTCGCTTCCATGCGGTCGGCATTGGTCACGAAATAGGCGCTGATGTAGCCCCGGTCGAGCTGCATCCCCTCGGTATACTCGATCTCAAACTTGAGGCCGCGGCTCTCTTCGACGGTAATCACGCCGTCCTTGCCGACCTTCTCCATCACCTCGGCCAGCAGGCGACCGATCTCCGGGTCTGCCGCCGAGTTGGTGCCGACGCTGGCGATCTCTTCCTGGGTCGAAACCGGCTGGGCCATCTCGCGGATGCGGGCGAGGATCGCCGCCACACCCAGGTCCAGGCCGCGCTTGAGCAGCATCGGGTTCGCCCCGGCGGCCACGTTGCGCAGCCCCTCATGGACAATCGCCTGGGCGAGCACGGTGGCGGTGGTGGTGCCATCGCCGGCCACATCGTTGGTCTTGGTGGCGGCTTCCTTCAGCAGTTGGGCACCCATGTTCTCAAAGGGGTTCTTTAGATCAATTTCCTTCGCCACGGTCACGCCA
Organism: Chloroflexia bacterium; assembly: GCA_038252265.1. Classification (GTDB taxonomy): domain Bacteria; phylum Chloroflexota; class Chloroflexia; order QHBQ01; family JAICKM01; genus JBBSAN01. The sequence goes on along the minus strand of JBBSAN010000291.1, from coordinate 344 downwards.
TCATGGGTGACGGTCGGCGCGCCATACTTGCGGTCCAGCGCCACGTTGCGGCCCTTCGGCCCCATGGTCGCCTTCACCGCGTTGGCGACGGCATCGACGCCACGCTTCAGCGAGCGCCGCGCATCTTCGTTGAATTCTAGTTGCTTCGCCATCGGGGAAGTATCCTCCTAGGGTAAATAAAACAGATCGCTTGAACAAGGTTGGGCCGGGCGACCTCAGTCCACCACAGCCAGAATATCGGTCTCGCGCAGGATGAGCAGGTCTTCGCCGCCCAGCTTAAACTCGGTGCCCGCGTACTTGGCAAAAATCACGCGGTCGCCTTCCTTCAATTCCATCGGGGCGCG
>JBBSAN010000290.1:0-7828 GCA_038252265.1 Chloroflexia bacterium | reverse complement strand
CGGCCCCCGCCCCCCCCCCCCCCCCCCCCCCCCCCCCCCCCCCCCCCCCCCCCCCCCCCCCCCCCCCGGGGGGGGCCGGGCAGTGCCAACAGACTTAGCAAGCGCCGTGATCAGGCCGCCGACCGACTCGCCCCCGGTGGCGCTTTGCGGTATAATAGGCAGGAACAACAGGCCGACCGGCGCCCAGGCGCCCATGAGGAGGAACCGAGCTGTGAGTGTGGCGATGAAAGATTTGCTGGAACACTTCCGCGCGATCCGAGGGGTCGATCTCGCTGCGGTGGTCGGGTCCGATGGACTGGTGATCGAGAGCATGGCCCGCCCCGGAGTGGATGTGGACGCCATCGCGGCGGTCGCCACCAACGGGCTGCTGCTGGCCGATGCCCTGGGCCGCCAGATCGAGCGAGGCGGTGCGCTGCAAACCATTGTCGAGTATGAAGGGGGCGTGCTGCTGCTGGAATCGCTGGCCGAGGAAGGCATGATGCTCATTGTCTCCCGCGACCCGACCGATCTGGGCCGCATCCGCTACACCGCCAAACAACACAAAGCCGACCTGGTCGAAGCGCTGGCGGCAATATAAGCGATGAGCAATGAGCAATGAGCAATGAGCGATGAGTAGTGCGGGGATGGGTTTTCTCCCTACTGTACTGTTCATCGTTCATACTCAGCACTCAGCACTCAGCACTCGTTCCTCATCGCTCATCGCTCATCGCTCATCACTCATCACTGTCCTATGTCTACCTCTGAATCTGCATACCGCCGGGCGGGCGTGGATATTGCCGCAGGCGAGGCCGCGGTGGACCGGATGCGCGCCAGCGTGCGCAGCACCTTCGGCGTGGAGGTGCTGACCGAGCTGGGGCACTTCAGCGGTCTCTATGCGCTCACCCCGCAATTAGGGCCGCAACCCGGCGGGGCCGAGCCGGTGCTGGTTGCCAGCGCCGATGGCGTGGGGACCAAGCTGCGGCTGGCGCTGGCGATGGGCCGCCACGACACCATCGGCATGGATCTGGTCAACCACTGCGTCAACGACATCCTGACCTGCGGTGCGCGCCCCCTCTTTTTCCTCGACTATTTCGCCACCGGCAAGCTCGATCCCGATCAGGCGGCCACGGTGGTGACCGGGCTGTCCGCCGCCTGCCGCGCGGTGGGCGCGGCCCTGATCGGTGGCGAAACCGCCGAGATGCCCGGCTTCTACCAGCCCGGCGACTATGACCTGGCCGGGTTCATCGTTGGCCTGGTGGACCGGCGGCGGATGATCCTGGGCAACCTGATCGCCCCCGGCGACCTCGTGTTGGGCCTGCCCGCCAACGGGCTGCACACCAACGGCTACTCGCTGGCCCGCCAGGCGCTCGGCCTGACCGACAAAGACCCGTTCATGGTGCGCGAGCGGCTGGTAGCCCACGAGCCACGGCTGGACCGTCCGCTGGGCGAGGCCCTGCTGGAACCGCACCGGTGCTATCTGCCCGTCCTGGCCCCCTTGCTGGACGAGACGATGCCCCTGCCGCTGGCCGTCACCATGGCCCACAGCCTGGGGCCGATTGACGCGCCGATGGGCGAGCCACTGATCAAAGGCATGGCCCACATCACCGGCGGCGGGCTGGACGGCAACATCCGCCGCATTTTGCCGCCCGGCACCCAGGTACGCCTGGAATGGGCCAGTTGGACCCGGCCTCCCATTTTCGACCTGATCGAAGAGCGCGGCCAGATCCCGCTGGCCGAGATGCCCCATGTGTTCAACATGGGCCTGGGCTTCATCCTGATCGTCGCCCCCGAAGCGGCGGCGGCGGTCCTGCAACGCCTGCCCGAAGCCCTGCTGGTCGGCACGGTCGAACCGCATACCGGCGACGGCCCCACCGTCCTCTTTTCCGGCCTGGGCGAGCAGGAAGACGTGCCGCTGCGGGGGTTGGGATGAGCGCCCACCCGATGAGCGCGCATGGTTGAGCCGCCGCCGGGCGTCCCTGCGTCCGCTACCCAGCCGGTGCAGCCCAGCCTGTTTGCTGCGGCCCCTCCTGCGCCTGTGCGGATCGGCGCGCTGGTGTCGGGCCGGGGCAGCAACCTGGCCGCGCTGCTGGCCGCCTGCGACGCGGGTATCGTGCCTGCCTCGGTCGTGTTGGTCGTCTGCAACCATACCGGCGCGGGTGCGCTGGACATCGCCGCCGAGCATGGCGTTCCGGCAGTGGTCATCCCTCGCGCCGGGCACCCCACCCGCGCCGCGCAGCAAGCCGCGATCAGCGTCGCCCTGGATGAGCAACGGGTCGATCTGGTGGTCTGCGCCGGGTTCGACCGCATTCTGGAAGCCGCGTTCTGTGCGCACTATGCCGGGCGCTTGATCAATGTCCACCCCTCCTTGCTGCCCGCCTTTGGCGGTGGCCTCCATGCCATTGCCGACGCGCTGAGCTATGGCGTGCGAGTGACCGGGGTGACGGTCCATTTCGTCACCGATGAGATCGACGGCGGGCCGGTCATCCTGCAAGAAGCGGTGGCCGTCCTGCCCGATGACACCCCGGCGGGCTTAGCCCCCCGCGTCCATGCGGTAGAACACCGCCTCCTGCCGGAAGCGGTGCGGCTCTATGCCGAGGGCCGTCTCCAGGTTGAGGGGCGGCGGGTGCTGATTACGTGACTGGTGTAGGGGTAGGGACTAAATTCCCCCCACGTCCTCTTTTTGGTGCGGGGCAGGCGACCACCGTCCCGATTTTCATGGTGGATGATCCGTAAACCATTGACAGCGCCCCGCGCCACATGTTATAGTAAAGCACGATAGGATTGCGGGCGAAACCGCCGGCGGGCGCATCTGTGCGCTCACGTTAAGCTTCTACCTGGCTACTGCGAGAGGGGAGATCCACCTATGGATCCACAACTGACAAGCCTGGTGATCTCGGAAGAGGATGTCCGGCGTGTCGAGAGCACCCTGGAACGGCTGGTCGGCGACACCGGGGCCAACTACTCGATGTTGCTGGACAAGAGCGGCCAGGTCATCTCGGCGCGCGGCGACACCCAGCGCCAGGACATCACCGCCCTGGGCGCGTTGCTGGCGGGCACCTTCGCCTCCTCGCGAGAAGTGGCTCGGCTGCTCAAAGAAAAAGACTTCCGTGTGCTGTTTCAGCAAGGGGTCAAAGAGAATATCTTCACCGAGCTGATCGACGAGCAGTGGATGCTGGTGGTCATGTTCGACAAGCGCACCCATATCGGCCTGGTCAAGGTGCTCGCCAAGCGGGCCACCGACGAACTCAGCACCATTCTGCAACAGGTGCGTCACCAGAGCCGCTCGCGCGACGCGGTGATCAGCACCAGCTTCCGCACGTCGGTGGAAGACACGATTGACCTGTTGTTCCGGGATTAAGCCCGCACGGCGCGGGGTGCGCGTTTGACCTTTGAGTTAATGGTGAGGACCCATGGCGCTGATCAATGTGGCAGCCAAAGAGATCCACTGCAAGATCGTCTACTATGGCCCCGGTCTATGTGGCAAGACCACGAATCTAAAATATATTCACTCGGCGGTGCCGGGCGGCGGCAAGGGCGACCTGATCTCGATTGCCACCGAAACCGAGCGCACCCTCTTCTTCGACTTTCTCCCTCTGGACCTGGGTACCGTGCATGGCTTCTCGACCCGGTTCCATCTCTACACCGTGCCGGGGCAGGTGCTCTATGAGCGCACCCGTGTCGCCGTGCTGAATGCGGCAGATGGCGTAGTCTTCGTGGCCGACTCGCAACGCAGCAAGCTTCAGGAAGACGTACAAAGTCTCCAGGAGCTAGCCCGCAACATCACCCTGCAAGGCAAGAAATTCCTCGAATTCCCGCTGGTCATGCAATATAACAAGCGGGACCTGGCCCCGGACTATATTTTGCCGGTCGAGATCATGGACCGTTACCTGAACACGATCCATGTGCCGCGCTTTGAAGCGGCAGCCTCCAAAGGCTACGGGGTCTTTGATACCTTGCGGTCCATCAGCAAGCTGGTCATCAGCAAACTATAGAACCGACCTTCGCAGGTCGCCGCCTCGACCGACACGGGGTCGGCACCTCTGGCGCAAGACCATGAATGGCACCCTCGAAGATTTCCCGCTGCCCGACATCATTCAGCTCGTGAGCCTCAGCAAGAAATCGGGCGCGGTTGAGATTCGCGGCAGCGAGGGCAGCGTCGGACGCATGTACTTTGTCATGGGGCGGGTCGTTTCAGCCCAACTGGACGACCTGCCACCGGTCGAAGCCGTGCTCACCTTTTTTACCTTCCCCACCGGCACCTTCGAGTTTATTGACAACGTGCCCCCGCCCCCCGGCGACGCGATCACCAAGAGCAATGAATTGCTCTTGATCGAAGGCATTGGCCGGGCGGAGGAATGGCAGAAACTGCGCGAGCGCATCCCCTCGCTCGACTCGATCCTGGGGCTGGTGGCCGACCCCGCCGCGACCAGCCGCGATATCAACCTCAAGCCGGAAGAATGGCGGGTGCTGACGCTGATCAATGGCCGCGACACCCTGCGTACCATCTCCCAGCGCACCGGCTTTGGCGACTTCCGCACCGCCCGCATTATCTACCACCTGATCCAGGCCGGGCTGGTCGCCGTGCAGGGGCGGGCCGCCCCCGAACCGCCGCCCCCGCCGCCGCCCCCGATCCCCGCCGGGCCACCTTCCGGGGCCGAGCTGTATCGCCGCCTGGACCAGGCGGCCAGCAGCGCCCTGGGCGCGACCGGGCGGCGCGTGCTGGAAGACGCCTACCGCCGCCTGCGGGTCGCGCCGGGGGCCGACCTCGACCCGGTCAGCGCGGGCAACCTCTGCGATCAGTTTGAGCGCGCCGCCAGCCTGCTCGTCGGCCCCGGTCGCGCCCGCAGCCTGGCCGACACCCTGCGCCGCACCGCCGCCGACCTCTATGGCGGCTAACCCCGCGCCGGACCCCACCGGGCACGCGGATCACGACGGTCGCTTTTCGTGCCCGGCGTGCCCGGCGGGGTGCAAACCCGTTGATCCTCTTGCACGCTATTGACATAATAAGTATAATAGGCTACAAGAGCCTGATATGTATCACCACTTACGGACCACTTAATCACACGCTGCTCGCTGCTCGCAACGCGCTGCTCGACGCACAGGAGGCATGGCTGCATGATGAGACGCTTGCCAGGACTGATCGGCGGCGGGATGATCCTCATCCTCGCCGCGATCCTGTGGGGTGCGGCGAGTGGGGTGGCGGCGGCTCCGCTGGCCCGGTCGCCGGGGCTGGTGATCAGCGAAGTGTACGCGCCGGTGGGCAGCACCCCCGATAAGCAGTGGTTCGAACTGCACAACATCCGCACCGATGCCACCTACCCGCTCAACAACCTGATCCTGGGCACCAGCGCCGTCAGCGTGACGCTGCAAACGACGATGACCCTGGGGCCGAACCTGCCGGGGCCGCCGGGGGTGGCGAGCTATGTGCTGGTCGCGTTTAGCGCCGAGGGCGTCCGCGCCAATAATCCGGGGCGCATCTCGGCCACCCAACGCATCCTCGAAATGCCCGCGCTGGGGGGTCTCAACCCCCAGGCCGATGCCCTCTTGCTCTACACCCATGATGGGATGCTCATTGATCAGGTGAACTGGGGCACCCCGCAGCCAGACTGGCCGAACTATAGCGCGCTGTGGAACCCCGGCCTGACCCCGGTGACCGACCCAACCCGCAGTTGGGGCCGCACCGCCCCGCCGGGGGGCGACCGCGACACCGACACCGGCGACGGCGGCGACTGGACGATCCATGAAACGCTGTCGCCCGGTTCGCGGGTGGCCCCCCCCCCGGCGAGCGGCGAATTCTATCTGGGTGGTCTGTCGAACTGGATCGGGGTGATTTCGGGCCTCCTCCTCTGGGGCGTCTTCATCCTGATCGGGGTGATCGCCTATCGCTTTGAGCGGCTGCGCGAACGGCGCACCTACTGGCAATTGCTCCTGCTGGCCCCCTCGGGGATCCTGTTCTACACCTACATTGTGGCCCAGGGGTTTGCCAGCGGGCGTGCCGCGCTGAGCGACAGCGAAAAATGGCTGTCCTTTCCCATCCTGGCGGCCTCGGCGGTGGCCTGTGCCGTGGCCGTCGCCGTGTTCCAGAACGTGGCGCGTGGCCTGTTGGAAGGAGAATAGCCATGAACTCCTGGGGAGACCTGACCATCGACTGGCTGCCGATGCCGCCGCTATTGCTGGAATTGGGCTTCGTGCTGCTCGCGGTCGCGTTGTGGCGGTATGGCCGCGTGCTGGGCGAACTGCTCCAGATCATCGACAAGCCGCCGATTGAGGTGCTGATCAGCGTGGCCGCCTGGGTGATCGTGCTGACTTTTGCCATCCCCCACTATGTGGTCAGCGCCGTCTTCTATCCCAACCTGGATGCCAACCAGAGCATGTACCAGTACCTGGCGATCTTCCGCACCCTCTCCTTCGACGGGCTGCTGATCGCCGGGGTGCTGGTGTTGATCCCTTCGATCGCCTATTTTCTTTGGACCCGCGAATAGGCGGACCCGCTACTCCCGGTCAATAAAGAGACCCCGGCTCTGTCAGCCGGGGTCTCTTTATCGCCTGGTGTCGTGGCCGGGCCGCAGGGTCCTACCAGTCCGGGGTCGTGTCGTCGTTCATCCCGTAGGTCACTTGCTTGACCCAGTTCCCCAGTAGATCCACGACGTAGATGTGCATCTGGCTGCTGCCGTCGCGGGCGCTGAAGGTCAGTTGGGTGCCGCTGAGCGACCAGCGCGGGCTGCTGGCACCGGCGTAGGTGCCGACCTTTGTGCTGGTCCGTCCGTCCACGCTGCGGATCCAGACCGTCTCGCCGTCCACATAGGCGATGTTGCTGCCATCGGGGGACCAATCGGGCGTGTGTGCCTTCCCGCTGATGACGAAGGCATAGGGCCGCGACACAGCATTGGTGAGCAGGTAGAGATTTCCGGCGCTAGCATAGACGATACTCGCTCCGTCGGGCGACCAGCTGGGATTTTCCGGTGCCGTGGCATCGGTGGTGAGCTGGTTCATTGTCATATCGCTGAGTGACAGGGTCCACAGTTGCGCGCTGCCACTGCGATCCGAGATGAAGGCGAAGCTCCAACCATCCGGGGACCACGTGGGCTGGCTATCGGTATGGTACAGGCCCGACGTGATCTGGGTCGGCTGGCTGCCGTCAGCTTTCATGGCATACAGGTAGCGGCCTCCCAGCGGGCCGGGGGCCGTGTAGGCGATGGTCGAGCCATTGGGTGACCAGGCCGGATCACGCAGGGCACTGGTATTATTGGGGGTCAGGTCGACCATCGCCGAGCCGTCGGCCTTGATCGTATAGATATCCGACCGGTTGCCCGTACCCCCGGTCGTGTCTCGTGATGCGAATACGACCGCGCGTTCGGTGGTTGCGATCCCCGGCTTGGCTTGCCCCACCGGGCCACTGCGCTGGGCCGCGACGGGCATAGTCGCGAGGGGGAGGGCCAGCACCGCTGCGGCACTGAGCACGCCCACCATCCGTAGCATTTGTCCGATCCCTGGTTTAAGACTGATCACAAAAATACCTCCTAAAGGCCTCGTTTGGTTTGGATATAGAAAGTAGTGGCAACCTGGCACATAAGCCGTTGCGGCAACAACCCGTTTAATCCGGTTGCCGCGGCCCGACCGGCTCCCCTGGCAATATCGCCACTTCATATTTCTCAGGGTTCTACCTACAAGATACAAGATACCCCGTCTTCTTTATAGACCTGCTCGTCCCCTGCTACAGTTATCTGATAGTCCCTGACAGCCGTGGGACCTGCTCCCGCCGCCCCGGTCTGCCCACTTTTGTGCCTGCGATCCCCCTATAACGAGGACCATAATGTGTCCTATATTTGCGTAGGATATCTATCCTGGG
>JBBSAN010000289.1:0-7833 GCA_038252265.1 Chloroflexia bacterium | reverse complement strand
GGTTGGGGGTTGGTACGCTGGAGCTTGGGGGAACTTCTCCGAAGCCATCTAACCCCCAACCCCCAACCCCTATCCCCCGCAACGCTGCGACCAGCGTGGGGGTGACCACATCGACCCGCAGTTCGACGTGCAATTGCCCGGCGTCCAGGTCGCGGAGGACCAGGGTGCGCAGGATGCGGCCCTCTTTGATGAAGGAGACGCGGTCGCAGGTGGCTTCGACCTCGCTGAGCAGGTGCGAATTGAGGAAGATGGTCGTGCCCTGGGCCTTGAGGTCGTGGATAATATTGCGGACCAGCCGCCGCCCGAACGGATCGAGGGCCGAAGTCGGCTCATCGAGCACCACCAGATCGGGGTGGTTGAGCAACGCCTGGGCCAGGCCGATCCGCTGGAGCATCCCCTTGGAGAACCCGGCCAGGGGTCGTCCCGCCGCTTCGGTCAGGCCCACCTGATCGAGCAGTTCGGGGATGCGGCGGCGGCGGTCGGCGCGGCCCATGCCGTAGAGCCGTCCGTGGAGGTCGAGAAACTCGGCGGCGTGGAGCCATTCGTGGAAGCGGAAATGCTCGGGCAAGAAGCCGACGCGGGCCATCGTGGCGGCCTGGCCGGGGGGTCGCCCCAGCACCCGCGCCTGCCCGCCGCTGGGCCGTACCAGCCCCAGCAGCATCTTGACCGCTGTGCTCTTGCCCGCGCCGTTCGGCCCCAGGAAGCCGAAGACCTCGCCGCGCGGCACCGTCAGGGTCAGGTCGGCTACGGCGACCTTCTTCCCGTAGACCTTGCGGAGGCCACTGGTTTCGACCACCGGCTCTGCCGCGCTAGACACCATTGGCTTTCTCCCCTTCGATATAGAGCATCGGGACGGTCATCCGCAGTTCGCCCGCTTGCGCGGCGAGGGCGTTGAGCTTTGTTTCGACCGTGGCAAAGATCGCCGTTTGCTCCTCCGCCGGTATGACTCCCCGCCAGCCTTCGAGGAAGCCGACCTTGATCAGCCAGTGGCGGAAGAGGGCGCTGCCATCCACAAAGCGCATGGTGAAGCGATCTTCGACCACCCGGACCACGCGGAACCCGGCCCCTTCCAGCAGGGCACTGATCCCTTCGCGGGTGCCACGGTGGTTCTCGTTGGTCCGCAGGGCCGCGAGGGTGGCCGATTGGCCCGCCGCGATCAGCGTCTCGCGGAACACCTCGTAGAACTCGGCCATGTGCCCGACCACGTTGGTGGTGAGGACCAGGTGGGCCTGGGGTTTGGCGACGCGGGCACACTCGGCCAGGATGGCGGCGGGGGCGGCGAAGTTGTTGATCCCCAGGTTGGAGACGATCAGGTCGAATGTCGCCGGGGCGAAGGGGAGGCGGGAGCCGTCGGCCCCGACCAGCCCCACATTCGCCAGCGCATAGATCCGCCGTTTCTCCTCGGCCCGCGCCAGGGCGGCCAGCCACAGATCCGCCCCGACCAGGCGACAGGAAGGGCCGCTCATATGGGCCAGCTCGAACAGCGGGAAGCCGAGGCCGCAGGCCAGATCGAGGATGCGCCGATCCGGTCCCAGCGGGATGTGCTGGAACAGCAGGTGCCCGAAGCGCGACGACCAGAACGACAACTCGTCCAGGGTGGCGGCGAAGGCCGGATCGTCCAGGTGGTTCTGGTGCTGTAAAAAGTCCGTCATGGTTCCTCCGTCGGTGCTAATTGCTCTCTTTGTTCTAGCATCTCTGGCCCCAGGAATCAAGCACCTGAGTGCGGACGAGTAGGCAGTAGGGAGTAGGCAGTGGGCAGTGAGCAGCAAACCTGGGCATCCAATAATGACTCGTACCAAATCTACTCATAACTGCCTACTGCCCACTGCCTACTCGTCCCGTTTGACAGCGGCGGGTGCCGGGTGGTACGATAGGGGCAACGGGGAGATCACCCACAAAGGAACCCAACCCCTATGTATTGCCTGCATTGCGGCCACCCGCTGGTCGAAAAGCTCCTGCCCACCGAAGACCGACCCCGGCTGGTCTGCGAGAACTGCGACTATATCCAGTATTTCAACCCCAAAGTGGTCAGCGGGACGCTGCCGATCTGGGAGGGGCGGATCTGGCTGCTGCGGCGGGCCATCGAACCGCGTGTGGGCTACTGGACCCATCCGGCGGGCTACCAGGAGCTTGGGGAGAGCACCGAGGACGCCGCCCTGCGCGAGACGTGGGAAGAGATCACCTGGCCGGTGCGCCTGACCGGGTTACTGGGAGTCTATTCCCACCCCAGCACGCCCGCAGTCAACGTCGTCTACCTGGCCGCCCCGGTGGACCCGACCATCCCGCCCCGGATCAGCAAAGAGTCGCTCGAAGTGGCGGTGTTTACGCCCGATACCCTGCCCTGGGATGATCTGGCGTTCCCCAGCACCGCCGCCGCCCTGCGCGACTGGCTGCGCCGCCTGTAAGCTTGAGGCCGCGCCGTCTCAGTCTCCCTCCTTGAACTGGTCAGACCCGGCGACATTCGCCCTCACCCCGGCTCTCTCCCTGCGGGCGAGGGAGGACGGCCCTTGTTTATATCCCCACCGCTGGCGCAAAGTCCAAAGCTGTCATCCTGAGCGCAGCGAAGGATCTTCTTGGCGGTCAGAGGTGCTGAGGCGAACACTCGAATCTTCGGCAACAATCAGGCGGCCCCGACAAGATCCTTCGCTGCGCTCAGGATGACAGCCTGGGGTTGCCGCGGAGCGACCGACTTTGTAACAATCCTGTTTACATCTCCCCGCCTATTGTGTTGCCTGGGTGAAGCTGCTACAATGAGGTTATATGCGCTTTTGTTTAGAATTAATAAGGGCGCAGAGCGCATCGGGCGAATGGGCGGCCTGGGGCTTCACGCAAAGGAGCGCAGCAATGCAACAGCGATGGTGGTGGTATGGTGCCGCCGGATGCCTGGCCCTGCTGATGATCAGCGTGGTCGGCGTGTTGACGCAGCCGGTGGCGGCGCGGCAGCCCGCGCAGAGTGCCGGGGCGTTTACCCCGACCCCGATGGTGTGTAATCCCGATTGGCGCATCGTCACCAGCCCCAACCCGAGCAGCGCCGACAGCGTGCTGAACGGGATGACGGCGATCAGCGCGAGCGATGTCTGGGCGGTGGGGTGGTATGACATTGGCGGGAATACGCCACGAACGATGACCCAGCACTGGGACGGCACCGCCTGGAACATTGTGTCCAGCCCCAGCCCTGGCGGGGCGGAGGATGTGTTGGAAGCGGTGGACGCGGGGAGCGCCAACGATGTGTGGGCGGTCGGCTCGACCAGCGGCAGCTCCCTCAACCCGCTGGCGATGCATTGGGACGGCAGCGCGTGGAGTATGGTCCCGGTGCCGCGCATCGGCAACTACGCGAATGAACTACGCGGGGTCGCCGTCGTGGCGGCCAACGATGTGTGGGCGGTGGGGGATTATTACGCCGGAATCAACCCGACGGATCGGCTGCCGCTGCTTGAGCATTGGGATGGGATCGCCTGGAGCATTGTTCCCGGCCCGGCGATCCCGGCCACCTATCTGTGGGGCGCGACAGCGATCAGCGCCAATGATGTGTGGGCGGTGGGGTTCACCGCCACGGAGGCGCTCGCCCTGCACTGGGACGGGGGAAGCTGGACCCAGGTGCCGGTGCCGCAAAGCCCCGGCGGGCAGGGTGATTATGTCCTCTATGGCGTGAGCGGGACGGCGGCCAACGACGTGTGGCGGTCGGCGTTGGTGGGGGCCTGAATGTGCAGGCGGTCGGGCTGACGATGCACTGGGACGGCACGGCGTGGAGCGTGGTGCCCAACCCCAACCCGCAGCCCGATACTTACCTCTATGCCGTGGCTGCCGTGGGGCCAGGCGATGCCTGGGCGGTGGGATACGGTGTGAACAATACCGTGAACACGACCCTGATGCTGCACTGGACCGGCGCGGCGTGGAGCGTGGTGCCCAGCCCCAACCCGCCGGTAGGCTCTCCCTTCCTGGCTGCTGCTGCGGCGGTGAGCGGGTCCGATGTGTGGGCGGCGGGAGCGTACTTCGGGGTCAATACGCCGCGGCAGACGCTGATCGAGCACTATATCTCGCCGTGCCCCTCGCCGACGCCGAGCGCCACATCCACGCCGGGGGCCACGTCCACCCCGACCAACACGCCCAACCCGCTGACGCCGAGCGCCACTCCCACCCGGCCCACGGTGCGGAACGACGCGCACCTGTGCCTGAGCCTGCGCGAGGACCCCGACGGGGCGGTGCCCCCCGGTGGGCTGGTGACATTCACCCTGACGCTGGTGAACCAGGGGCCGGGCGAGGCCGACACCAGCAGCGTGCATCTGCCGCTGGACCCAAACCTGGAAGTGCTCGACGCGCACACCAGCAACCCGCGCATCTATGTGGACTATGTGGGCGATGACGCGGTGGCCGTGCGCTTCCAGGATCTGGGCGTGGGCAGCGGCGGCACGGTGCAGATCATCGCCCGCGTGCGCCCCGGTGCCACGCCCGGTGCAGTGATGACCAGCCGGGCGGCGGCGGTCTGGACCGACCGGAATCATCAGAGCCGCCAGTCGAACAGCGTGACGCTGCGGGTGGGGCCGCTAGAGGATCGCGGGTTGCACGGGTTGCAGCAGGTGCTGGTGGTGGAGCCGGGCGCGCCGGTCGTGGCGGGCACGCTGCTGGCCCTGCACGGCGACTTCTTTGCCGAGGATGAACCGGTCAGCGCCTGGATCAACTATCCCGATGCCACCGTCCAGAGCGTGACCGAGCGGGCGCGGTCGGAAGGGAGCGGGCGGGTCCGCCTCTCGCTGGATACCACTGACCTGGCGGCAGGCACGTACACCCTGGTCGCCCACGGCTGGTGCAGCGGGGTCGAAGGCGTGGGCACGTTCACGGTGAAGTAGGGGCGGATGGAGCCAGCTGCCACCCTGCCACCGCGTCCCGATGTGCAGGCCCTTCTGGGGCAGACGGTGACGGTGCGGATCGACCGGCCCCTGGGAAGCCGCCATCCGCGCCATCCTGCTATTGTTTACCCGGTCCATTACGGCTACGTGCCGGGAGTGCCGGGGGGCGACGGCGCGCCGCTAGATGCCTATGTGCTGGGCGTGCCCACGCCGGTGGCGGAGGTCACCGGCGTGGTGATCGCTGTGGTGCTGCGGGCCGACGATGTGGAGGATAAACTGGTGGTGGCCCCGCCGGGCTATCAGGCCAGCGCCGAAGTCATCGCGGCAACCCTGGCCTTTCAGGAGCAGTTTTTCGCCAGCCAGGTGGTGACGTGGGATGGGTGCTGAACATCGTCGCTACCGATCCTCATTGCTCATCGCTCATCGCTCATTGCTCATTGCTCGTTTAGCGCGGAACGTGGGCGCGGAGTTTGCTGATACCCATATAGGGTGATGGGCAAACACCAACCCCCAACCAAGGACCCCCAACCCCCAAAAGGAGCACGCATGGACGAGGCGCAACACGCCACCGCACGGGCCACGTTTTACCGGCTGGTCGAGGATTTCTTGAAGTGGCTGCTGACGGAAGATCCGGCCTACGCCACCCAGTTGGGGATCCATGCCTCTGATCACCGGCTGGCCGACCTGCGTTGGGAGCGGGTGGACGCCCGCACGCGGCGGCTGGAGAGTGCGGCGCGGCGGTTACGCGGCTTCGAGCCGGGCGACGACACCGAATGGGCGATTGACCTGGCGCTGATGCAGGCGCTGATCGGGGGCCAGATCCGCAACGTGCGGGAACTAGATCTGTATCATCGCAGCCCTGATGTCTATCTGGCCGAGATGCTGTTTGGGCCGTACAGCCTGCTGCTAAAAGACTTTGCCCCCCTGCCGCAACGGCTGGCGAGCCTGGCCGGGCGGCTGGCGGCGGTGCCTGCTGTGGCCCAGGCGGCGGAGGCCCAACTTCGTGATGTGCCGGGGGTGTGGGTGCGGATCGCGCTGCAATCGCTAGAAGGGGGGCTGGGCCTGTTCCGGCACCTGATCCCGGCGCTGGCCGACCATATCGCCGACCAGGATCCCCTGCTGGCCTTGCGGGTGGAGACAGCGAACACGGCGGCGGTGGCGGCGCTGGAACAGTTCGCGCACTTCCTGACCGTGCATGTGACCCAGGCTGAGGACGAGGCCTTCGCCGTGGGCGAGGCGATCTGGAACGCCAAGGTGCGCGAGGAGCAGATGCTCGACCTGAACGCCGACCAGATCGAGGCGATTGGCGAGGAGTTGGTACGGAACACGCAGGCCGACCTGGAGGCCGAGGCGCGGGTGCTGGACCCCAGCGGCACGCTGACCTGGCGCGCGATGCTGGCGACGATCCGGGCCGACCATCCGTCGCGGGAGGGCCTGCTCGATGCGTACCGCGCGGCGATGGTCGCCTCGCGCCAGTTCGTGATCGACCATGACCTCGCCACGTTGCCGCCCGGCGAATCGTTGGAGATTCAAGAGACCCCGCTGCCGCTGCGCCCGGTCTATCCGTTCGCCGCCTACCTTCAGCCGGGCGCGTTCGAGCAGCAGCAGGCGGGGGTGTTCTGCGTAACTCCGGTGGACCCCGGCCTGGACGCGGCGGCGGCGGAAACGCGGTTGCGCGGCCATCCCTATGCCAAGATCCCGATCATGGCCGTCCACGAGGGCTACCCCGGCCACCATGTGCAACTGGTCTGGGGGAACCAGGCCGAAACGGTGCCGCGCAAGCTGGGCAGCGCGCTTTCGACGCTCTTTATCGAAGGCTGGGCCTTCTATTGCGAAGAGATGATGGAGCGCGAGGGCTTCCTGACCGACCCACGCGGGCGGCTGATGCGCCTGGCCGAGCAGTTGTGGCGGGCCTGCCGGATCGTGATCGATGTGGGGCTGCACTGCCGTGGCATGAAATTTGACTATGCCGTGGATATGTTAGTAGAGGTGGCCGGGTTGGAACGTCCTGATGCGGTGGCCGAAGTTCAACGCTATTGCAGCAGCCCGACCCAACCGATGAGCTATTTGCTGGGCAAACGCGAGATCCTGGCCCTGGCCGAAGAGTATCGCCAGCGGCAAGGCGCAGACTACCGGCTGAAACGCTTCCATGATGATCTGCTGGCTTGCGGGTCGTTGCCGCCCCGGCTGTTGCGGCAAAAGCTTTTCGGGCGAAAATCGGCTTAAACGACGGCGACTAGACCCGTAACAGTGGGTGCCGTTTTACGTTCTATCAACACTTTTGCCTGGAAACCACTGGCACAGTTCTTGCCTACTATATAGCAGCCTGCTATCGGTAGACAGTTCATAACACGAAATCAGGCTTATGGCGGGGGTTATTGCACCGGGGTATGGGTCAATAACCAGTTACCAGGTCGCAGCCCTGAACAACGCCGGGCGGCGATACTAAATTAGTTTATCAGGTGCGGGTCGCGGGAACATAAAGGTTCTCGGCACATACAGTGACCAGCGCGACCGGCACAGCACGGGGGTGTGAACAGTGGCGCAATTATGGGAAAACACGCAGCGGCAAGACGCTTCGATGTGGCAGAATTTTGTCCCATCCTGGCAAGGGTCGGAATCTACGTTACGGAAAGCCGAGGATGCTATGCTTGCTTCCAAAGGCGTCCTGGTTGTCGATGATGACCCCGATGTCTGTATGATTATTCAAGATGTGCTGGAATCTGAAGGTTGCCAGGTCAGGGTCGTGCATAATGGGGCTGAGGCTCTCCAAGTGCTGGAGGATTATAAGCCCGACCTGATCCTGCTCGATCTGATGATGCCGGTCATGGATGGCTGGGAAGTGCTCGATCATTTGAAGAGCCAGCCCCGCTGGCGTGGCATTCCGGTGGTGGTGGTGAGCGCTAATTTGCGGTCGCGCCGCCCGGTCGCGCCTGCCGTGGCCGCCCTGCCCAAGCCGTTCGATATCGTCGAATTGACCCAGGTG
>JBBSAN010000288.1:0-7842 GCA_038252265.1 Chloroflexia bacterium | reverse complement strand
TCAACTCCAACTGCATCGGACACGCTCCCTTCATCAAAGGCCACAAGCCATAGGCTATAGAGAATTATAGCACATGGGCGAGGGGGAGGGTTGTGCACGAGGCGGCATGGGCCTGGGTCAGGAATCAGCGGCTAGAAATACGCATCACCCCTCCCGCAGCACATTCCGCAGCCGCCGCCCCACCGCCGTCTCGACTTCGGCCACGTTGCCGGTCAGCTTGCCGGTCTTGCCCACTTCCTCCCCGATCTTGATGAACGTGACCAGGTAGGGCGAGATCTCGCGCACGCGCTCATGGCAGGCGCGCACCACCGGGATCGCTTCGTCCCACGTCCCTTCCAGGCAGGTACTCGACGGCCCCAGCACATAGGGCAGCCCCGACGCATCCACGATCTTCAACGCCTCGGCAATCGCCTCGGTCAGCCGCTCGGTATTTTGCAGCGGGACAATGCTGAATTCAACCAACATGGTGTTGCTCCTTCGCTAAAAGCCGCCGAACGCGCCCTTGCGCCCCCGCCAGCCCTATGCTATCATGCCTTATCACAAACTGACTGATCCCTGATCCCTGATCCCTGATCCCTGATCCCTGATCCCTGACCCCTGACCCCTCATGACCAACCCCCAACCCCCAACCCCCAACCCCTCCGTCACCGCCTGGGTCATCGCCGCCGGGCCGGAGGCCGCCCGCCCCCCCTGGCCCTGGCTGCCCGCGCCCGATTTCGTCGTCTGCGCCGATGGCGGGCTGAACCACGCCGCCCGGCTGGGCCTGGACCCACTGGTCATTGTGGGCGACTTCGACAGCGCCGACCCGGCCCCGCTGGTCGCCGCCCGCGCCGCGCCCGACCGCTACACCATCGAGCAGTACCAGCACGAGACGAAGCGGGAAACCGACACCGAACTGGCCGTGCTAGCGGCACTCGACCGGGGCGCAACCCGGCTGGTCATCACCGGCGCACTGGGCGGACGCTGGGACCACAGCCTCGCCAACGTCTTCTTGCTGGCCCACCCGCGCCTGATCGGGCAGGATGTGCGGATCATCACCGCCGACACCGAACTACGCCTCCTGCGCGGCCCGGCCTCCCACGCCCTCGATGGACACCCCGGCGACACGGTGAGCCTGCTGGCCCTCAGCCCCGCCGCTACCGGCATCACCACCAGCGGCCTGCACTACCCCCTTCAGGGCGAACCCCTCCATCTCGGCCTGGGCCGGGGCATCAGCAACGTCCTCGCCGCCCGCCTCGCCGCCGTCACGTTTACCGCAGGCGATCTGCTGGTCGTAGTGACGCACGCGGACGAGGGATCAGGGATCAGGGATTAGTTTCGGAACGCCATAATCCTGATCCCTGATCCCTGATCCCTCCGTCACTTCTGCGGCAAATAGTCGTTGGTGAACAGCCCGGCGTAGTCAATATCTTCCGGCTTGACCACCGTACCCGCCGAGTCCTTGAGCAGGCCGGTGGCGGCGATAAAGTGCGGGAAGTTGGTCCAGTAGTCGGCTTTTTGCAGGCCCCAGCGCGGTTGATCGCCCTTGAAGAACGGGGCCAGATAGGCCTGGCTCTCACGGGGGAGGGCCGGGTCGGGGAACGTTCCGGCGGGAGCACCGGCGATCAGGAGGTCGGCGGCATCCTTGGGGTTGGTCACGCCATATTCGTAGCCCTGCGCCGTCGCCGCCAGAAAGCGCCGGGCCACATCGCCGTGCGCCTGCAAGAAGCTTTCGTTGGCGATGATCACTGGCGTGTAATAGTCGGGCACGCCAAAATCCTTGAGCAGGAAGGTGTTCAACTCCACCTTGTCCAGCTTCGCCTGCACCCCCTCCCAGCCCTGGTAGATCCAGAGGAAATCGGCCTGGTTCGCCACCAATGCCTGGTAACCCGACAGGTTGGCGGTAATCAACTTGAACGTCGTGTCCGTTGCCCCGTCGGTTTTGAGCATAGTCGAGATGACCGGCTCTTCGTAGGTCGTGCCGAACCCGGCGTAGCGTTTGCCTGCCAGCTTGGCCGGGCGATCCAGGCCGGAGCTTTTCAACGTCGCCAGGGCCGAGGTGTTGGTCTGCAACACCGCCGCCACCGACCGCACCGGCAGCTTGTCCACCCGGTCGGTCACTACCGACTCCTCGAAGCTGATGCCGAAGTCGGCCTGCCCGGTCGCCACCAGCGTATCGGGCGTGTTCGCATCCGAATACGGCAAGATCTGGAGATCGATCCCCTGCGCGGCGTACCAGCCCTTTTGCCGGGCCACGTAGATCCCGGTGTGGTTCGTGTTCGGCGTCCAATCCAGGGCAAAGCGCACGATGTCCGCCTTGCCGCCCGGCGTCGCCGCCGGGGCGGGGGTGTCGGTAATGGTCACTGGCGGCCCCTCCAATGGGGTCGGCAGCACCGTCGGCGTTGCGCCCACATCACACCCGGCGACCAGCACGCTCGCCATCAACAACACCATAAATAGGCCATATACCCGTTTCATCATCTAATAACTCCTGTCTACTCCAATTAGCTCACAATATTCATATGGGGACAAGGGAGCGACCCCAGGCGACCGGGGTTACCGACTATCAATGAACCGAGCCATATCCTACAAGCGGTTCGCCCCCTCACCACTCCCATTAGCTGACTTCTGACTTCTAATTTCTGATTTCTAATTTCTACTCTCTCCCCGCCCGGCGAAATACCAGGGGATGACCAGCCGCTCGACCAGCGAGGTGAGCAGGAACAGGCTGATGCTCAGCGCGGCGATGACGATGATCGCCGCGAACACCAGCGCCACCTGATACGAGTGTTGCGCCCGCTGCATGAAGATGCCCAGCCCATACTCGGCCCCCACATATTCGCCCCAGACGGCGCCGGTGACGCTGTAGGTGATGGCGATGCGGAGGCCGGAAAAGAGCGCGGGCAGCGCACCGGGCAAGCGCACCTGGCGGAAGATGGTCCACGGCCCGGCCCCGAAGGTGCGGAACAGCTTGATCAGCTCCGGGTCGGTGGCGCGGAACCCGTCGGCCCCGGCGACGACGATGGGGAAGAAGCAGACCAGCGCCACCACCAGCACCTTGGGCAATAGCCCGAACCCGAACCACAGCACCAGCAGCGGGGCCAACGCCAACAACGGGATCGTCTGTGACACCACCAGCAGGGGGTAGATCGCCCGGCGCAGGAGCGGGCTGAGGTCGATAATGATAGCGAAGCCGAACCCGACCACCAGCGCCGCCGCAAAGCCGATCAGCGTCTCGATCAACGTCTGCCAGGTGTGCGGAGCCAACAGGGCTGTATTGGTGAGGAGTGCCCGCACGATTTGCGACGGCGCGGGCAACAGGCGCACCCCCCCGCTCACTCCCGCCAGCACCACGTCTACATATGCCTCCCACACCGCCAGCAGCCCGGCTAGGGCCAGCACCGGCGGCAGCAACTCCTTTAGAATGCGGAGTGCGGAGTGCGGAGTGCGGATTGGGGCGCGGGTGTTTGGTTTTTGGTGGGCCAGGTTCATCGGCGGACCTCCAGCGGGGCGAGCGCGCCGGTGGAGCGCAACAGATCGAGCAGGTGGCGGCGGCAGCCGAGGAAGCGCGGGTCGTCGGTGGTTTCGCGGGAGCGCGGGCGCGGCAGGTCCACCTCCACTGTGCCGACGATCTGGCCGGGGCGCGGCGACAGCACCACCACCCGGTCGGACAGCAGCACCGCCTCGTCCACATCGTGGGTGACCAGGACGAACGTCGCCCCCAGCCGGGCGGTCATCCCCAGCAGCCACTCCTGCATCGCCGCCCGTGTCAGCGCGTCAAGCGCGCCGAACGGCTCATCGAGCAGCATCAACCCCTGCGCCGCTACCGCCGAGCGCAGGAACGACACCCGCTGGCGCATCCCGCCCGATAGCTCATGGGGGTAGTTGTGGGCAAACCCGCCCAGCCCGAACGCCTCGAACAACGGCAACGCCTGCGCCCGCGCCGCCTGCCGGGACAGCCCTCCCACCTCTAGCGCGACCGTCGCGTTGTCCAGCGCCGTGCGCCAGGGCAAGAGCAGGTCACGCTGCGGCATATAGCCGACGTGGCCCAGCCGTCCTTGCAGCGCCGCCCCGCCGCCCTGCGGCCACAGGCTCACCGTGCCCGCATCGGGCGCATCCAGCCCGGCCAGGATCGCCAGCAGCGTGCTCTTGCCCGACCCCGACGGCCCCAGGATCGAGACGAACCAGCCCGGCGGCACGGTCAGGCTGATGTCGCGCAGCACCTCCAGCCGCCCGCCCTCGCGGGGGAACGACTTCGCCAACCCGGCCACCCGGACTTCCAGCGGCACCGGCCCGGCCTGCCCCGATTCTGTTACGGTCATACGTCATTCCTGCCCAAAACAAATAGCGCCAGGAAATTCCTGGCGCTACGAAGCGAGTTCGGCTGTACGCTTCCTGCGCCGGCATTATCCGGATCAGGTTCAAGCGGTTGATAGCGGTGTGATCCTGGCTATCCTCTCAGCCTGCGTCCACAGGCCCCCGCGCATCCATATGCGATTGTTGGCGATCCCCATCGGGAACCGTACCCTGTAATGGTACCACATCGCGCCCGGCGGGTCAACTGCGTGCGCAGAATTCAGAAATTAGAAATCAGAAATCAGCTTTTCCTATGAGTGATTGGGGCCTATTTGTGGAACACAACTCACAGGCGCAAACTTAAGACTCTGTCATCCTGAGCGCAGCGAAGGATCTTGTTGGGGCCACCAAAGTGTTATCGAAGATCGGGGTCTTGCCCGGATCACCTCGAACCGCCCAGCCCACCTTCGCTGCGCTCAGGATGACAGGGTTCGACTTTGCGATAGCCCTGCCGCACCCGGCAGCCGTTCCTATGTGTCCCCCAGAAGATTGAGGCAACTACGGGCGGGCGGGGCCACCTCCGGGGCCACCCCCACCCGCGCCGTTGCTGTCCGACGCGCCGACGGCGGTATCCGACAGGTCCAGGCCGATGGGGAACGTGGTCGCGTAGCCGTCGCCGCTCTTGGTCAGCGCCAGCACCAACTGGTTGCCGCCGCCCTGGTAGATACCATCGTTCGCGTTGCGGGTGTCCCGGTTGGTGTGTTGCGAGTACGGGGCCTGGGTGTACACCTGATCGCTGAGCGTATCATCAAAGAAGAACTGCGAGGTGAACTCGTAGCTCTGGCTGTTGGTACCGGTCGTGCGGATCTTAAAGTGGATATGCACGGCGCGGCCCCGGTACCAGCCGGGATAGACGGTGGTAAAGGTGGCTTTGCCGCTCGCGTCGGTCAACTGGTAGCCGCGCAGGAAGTTGCCGCTGTTCCCAGAGACATCAGAATAGACCCCCAGCGCGTCACAGTGCCAGATATCGATCTGCGCCCCCTGGAGCGGGGTGCAGGCGCTCGACCCGATCTGCGAGACCATGAAGGTCAGCGCCAGCGGCGTCCCCGCTGATACGGCGTTGGTCGTCGTATCTGTTCGAACATCGGAGCGGTTGATCTTCTCGTCCACGAAATACGGGCCTTCGGTCAATTCGGGCCGCACCACGCAATCGGGCACAGCGGCCACATCTGCCGTGGGCGAGGCGGCAACTGGGGTCGCAGCGTCAGCGGTCGCGCCCTCGGCGTTGAGCGTGGGTGGGACTGCTGTGACGGTCGCTTGTGCGGCAGCAGCCGTGGTCGGGGTAGTCGCCGCCGTGCTCGCCGGTTCGGCGGTGCTGGTGGCGGTGGGTGTCGCGGTGCTGGACGCTAACGGGCCACAGGCGGCCAACACTGCGGCTCCCCCTAACCCGGCCAGAAGCCGCAGCACCTCGCGGCGCGATAGAACACGCCCGACCGGCGCATCATCATCCGGCTCCATCCATTCGATATTCGGTTTCATAGCGTTCTCCCTTGCTCAAGCGTGACTTGTATTTAGGATAAGACCTGCATCATTGGCGGTATGGTACAAGTGTAGCGGAGGGAGGTTAACGGAAGGCAGGAGGAAAATTAAGGATCGGTGAGACTGCTGAGGAGAATACAGGCGTTTACCCGGCCTTGCGCTCGAACAGGGAACGGCCCACCCACTGCGCGGCGGCAGTCGGGCGGTCGCCCTGGCAGCCGGGACACCAGAAGGTCCAGCGGCCCTCGCCCGGCCCCTGCTTCGCCTGGCCGATGGGGGTACCGCAGCGGTAGCAGGGCAGGTTCGTGCGGCGGAACACCCAATGGCGGCTACGGCGCTCCCACGGGATCTGCCCCGCTTCCAGCGCCTCGCGCATCTCGTCGGGCAGCGTCCAACCGCGATGAGCCAGCGCCCGCTGCCCGTGCAGCGGCACCATGCGGGTCAGGCAGGCAATAGCGGCCTCGCCCAGATCGCGTACCAGCGCCCAGGGGTTGATCCCGCACTCGAAGAGGATATCCGCCTTGAGGTAGTTGCCCACCCCGTTCGCCACCGTCTGATCGAGCAGCACCACGGCGATCTCGCGGTCGCGGTGCGCGGGGTCCAGCAGGCGGCGGCGGAACTCGGCCCCGTCATAGGGCACAGCGCACATGTCCGGCCCCAGCGCGGCTACACTGAGTAGGTCAGTATAGGGGTCGCCCTGCCCGATGTCGAACACCTGCCCCCGGCAGAGGGTGAGCAGCCGGGCCGTGGTGCGGATCTGGGCGCGGGTGGCGGCGTCGTAAGGTACCTCAGCCTCTGGCGGAAATAGCTCCCACTTGCCGAACATCAAGAGGTGGAAGTGGAAGTAGTAATCATCTTCCAGCCGCCACAGAATGTGCTTGCCGCACGATTCGACGCCCTGGATCACCCTGCCCTCGACCGCGCCGGGATGCGCCTCCAGCCAGGACCGCGCTTTGCGCAGGTTGGTCTCTATCTGGAGCAAGGCGCTCCCGGCCAGATCGCTGTTGAGATTAGCGGCAATGCGATGGATTTCAGGACCTTCAGACACCGGCAGTACGCTCCTCAGGCATAGAAATTATGGCTCGGCCCGGTTGCCCTCTCCTATAGCATAAGGCGCGCCAGCCCCCGCCCCTGCCCCGATCACCGCCCCCATATAGACGGTCTGCGGGGCTTTGCCGAAGGCCAGCCGCCGCGCCCACAGCGAGGGGATGCTTGCCATGACCTCTTTCCCCACCAGCCGCGCCTCGGTGATGCAGATGCCCGCCGCCGCATAGCGCGGGACCAACGTGGTCTGCACATACTCCAGGGTCACTTCGGGCAGGCCCAGCACATCGAGCGGGATCGGGTCCAGGAAGACCGCCGTGTTGAGGTAGATGTCGAGCGGCGCACCGGGCCGGGCAGCATGGGCGAGGCTCGCCAGCAGCACGGGGTCGCCCCGGATCAGCCCGGCCATCAGGCTGCCCCAGGGGAAGTTGATGCTGATCTGATCGGCCAGCCCCGCCAGTTCGGGCGGGAGCGTCTCGGCGCTCGCCAGCACATAGAGCACGTTGGGCACGCCGCCCCGGCTCGGCTTCTTCCCGATTTTGGCCGAATACTCGGCCAGGTTCTCCCGCGTGGCGTCCACGCCGATCCAGAAGGTGTCGGGGTGCGCCTGCGCCTGCCGGTAGACATAGCGCCCGTCCCCCGTCCCCAGGTCCAGCGCCACTCGCGCGTAGGGCGCGATCCGCTGCCGGAACGCCGCCGCCTCCAGCGGCACGATCTCTTTGCCGTGTAGAGTGTCCATTGGCGCTATTGTACCCGATTTAGGAACGATTTGAACCACGAAGGCACGAAGGCGACGTTTGAACCACGAAGGCACGAAGGCGACGAAATAGACGAAACGAAAATGACGAAGGAGACGAAAGCGTTTGCTCACCGGGCCAGGAGTTTGCACACCCCAACCCTGTGAGAAATAACTCCATCAGCGCGGACATAAGTGACTGAACCTCCTGCCCTGTCATCCTGAGCGCAGCGAAGGATCGTGTCGAG
>JBBSAN010000287.1:0-7868 GCA_038252265.1 Chloroflexia bacterium | reverse complement strand
ATCGGGGATAGGGGTTGGGGGTTGGGGGTTGGTGACGAGGTATGAGGTATGAGGTATGAGGTAGAAAGGCTAAGTACCTGCAACCTCAAACCTCAAACCTCAAACTTCAAACCTCATACCTCATACCTCATACCTCATACCTCGTACCTCGTCCCCATCCCCTCTCAGCCTTTCCAATCCGCCAGTTCGGGATTGTGCTTGCGGTAGTAGCGGATGTAACCATCCACGCTCATCTCGTAGTTGGCGGCCTGCTCGTAGCGGGCGACCAGCGCATCATCGTCGGTGCCCTGGCGCAGGGCGAAATCGCCCGCCCCCTGGAGAATAGCGATCAGGTCGGCGCGGCTCATCCCCTGGCGCATCCCCGACTCGATGATCCCGCCCCAGGTGAACAGCCGGTGGCCCAGCTCATAGAAATGGCGATCGACATCGGTGAACGGGCCAAAATGGGTCAGGTAGAGAGTGGTGGGCTGGAGGGCGATGATCCGCTCCACGCTGACCCGCCATAGCTCCAGGTCCAGATCGGGCGGCGGGGTCGGTGGGCGCACGTAGGGGTTGTTCAACCGCACCCCGGCCACGTCGCCGGTCCAGATCTGCCGGTTCGCGGCGTCCCACAGAGCGACATGGTGCGACGCATGGCCGGGGGTGTAGAGGGCTTCCAGCGTACGCGGCCCGGCCTGGACGGTGTCGCCGTCGTGCAGCACCACCAGCCGCTCGGCGGGCACCGGCAGGAATGCCCCCCACAGCCGGTCCATCTCGGCCCCATAGATCCGCTGGGCACTCGCCAGCAGCTTCTCGGGGTTGATCAGGTGGGGCGCGCCCACCTCGTGGACATAGACCTGGGCCTGGGGCATGTGGGCCAGCAGCCCGCCTGCCGCCCCGGCGTGGTCCAGGTGGATGTGGGTGACGATCAGCTTCGTCACCTGGGCCGGATCATACCCGGCCCGGCGGACCCCGTCCAGCAGCGAGGGGATGGTGCTGCCCGGCCCGGCTTCGATCAGGGTCAGGTCGTTTCCGGCAGCCAGCAGGTAGCTGGCGATCACGCCGGACTCGCCCAGCCACTGGAGATCAAGGATGACCGGATCAGCAACCGGGGGGGTGTTCGTCTCTGTCACGGTGGGGTACTCTCCTACAAAGGGGATTGGGAGCAGCGCACCGCCGCAGAACGGGTCGGGCGCACGGCCCGGCCCGCCCACAGGCGCTCAAAGCATCCGCAGGGGGCAGCAGGCCCGGTATGATTATACCACCAAACAGGGGATTTGGCCAGGCGCATCAGGGGGCCGGGGGGGTGGACTTCCGCCGCGCCGGGCGGGGCAACCGCCCACGCGCGGGCGTCTGGCTGCTCTCCAGCATCTTGCGGACGGCCAGCAGCAGGTCATCGATATCGAACGGCTTCAGCACCGTGCCGATCCCTTTTTCCCCCAACCACCCCTCTAGCTCGCGCAACAGGCGCACCGACCCTGAACAAATGATGATCGGGATTGTGGCGGTTTCTCGGTGCATCTTCAGCTTTTGCACAAGCTGCCAGCCGTGCCGCTCGTCTCCGATGAGGAAATCGAGGATGAGCAGGTCGGGCAGCGCCTGCTTGATTTCGTCCATATCAGTGTCACCGAAGGAAACGAGCCGGATCTCGTAACCTTCCGCAGCCAGAATCGACTGGAACAGGTCCAGGATCTCCTGGCTATCGTTGATGACCATCACACGAGTCTTCATGCACATGCGCTCCCTGGTAACCATAGGGACAACAACCTAGTGCTTTTCCGCATCGTGTTCCTTCTTATGCTGGCGTGTGGCAATGCTCGTGCCTGCGCCGTCTTCATGACCCATGACGGCGGCGGTTCCCTCCATCGTCTTGCGGACGGCCAGCAGCAGATCGTCAATATTAAAGGGCTTGAAGACCACGCCGACCCCTTTCTCGGCCAGCCAGCCCTCCAACTCGCGCAACTGCTTCACTGCCGCCGAACAGACGATGACCGGGAGGTGTTCAGTGTCACGGTCCATCTTGAGCTTTTGCAGGAGTTGCCAGCCGTACCCCTCATCCCCGATCAAATAGTCCAGAATGATCAAATCAGGGGCCGACTCCTTGACTTCGATCAAATCATGCAAGCCATAAGAATAGAGATCGACTTCATAGCCTTCCTCGGTCAGAATTTCCTCAAATAATTCCAGGATCTCGCGGCTGTCATTGACCACCATAATACGCATCCCTATCGCGCGCTCCTCTCCGGTTACTTCAATACAGGTATCCCCTGGGCAGGTCAAACTACCATATGCAGTAGGCGGTAATACGATGCTTATCATAGCATATTATTGTGCCGTTGTGTAGCAAATAGAGCGGGGCACGTAGTACAGCTTTTATCATGTCCGTTTAGCGGGTTGCAGAAGAGGGTCGCAAAGGCGCACCTGGGATGGCCCGTCTAATGTGGGCCATCCCAGGTGCGTCGTAAACGTATAGCGCCTAAGGCGTGCCAGCGATAGGGGGCACGTTGAAGTAGAAAGACCACGGACCAATCAGGCGTTGATCCCCGTTATCGCGTTGCAGTTCCCGGATGGTTAAGGTCCAATCGCCGTGCTGATCGGCGAGGGAAGTGTGAACCGTGTAGACCAGGTGCTGCGGGTCCGATTGCTGGCGGTCGGTTTCCACATCCTTCCCCTCGCGGTCCGACGACCAGTTGCCCGCCTGAAGGTTCAGGATGGGGTACCACTGCGCCGGGAGCGGATTGCCGTTGGGGGCACGATAGGAGAGGTACAGGCGCGTATCAGTCTTGGTGATAACGACCCGGTCGAGCGTGATGACGACCCCATGGGTATCGATCGAGCGGCCCACCGAGATCATCCGGCCTGTGGAGTCGAACGGGACGTTGAACTCGAAGTGGAACGGGCCGACCAGCCGCGTGGCAAGCGTGGTCGCATCCAACGCGCCATCGTGAGCCGGGTAGACATTCAACGACAGATCCATCTTGTAGCGGGTCTGCCCATCGACCGGGGCGATAGTGGGGAATGTCAGCGTGACATCCGGCACAAGCGCGTTGTCGGTCCCGCTGGTGTGCAACGATTGGCAGGGGACGGCCACCCAGCCGGGGCTGGCGACATTCTGCTTAAAGCTCAACTTCGGATCACGCAGGCAAATGGTGGAGTCGTCGCCCGCCGCGCCGCTCACACTGTAACCCAGCACCACCTGGTGGGAGTCCGCCGAGAGGGGATACACCGTGACGGTGTAGCCGTTCAGGGTCTGGCTGGGGATCTCCGGGGTCGCGGTCGGGGTGGGTGCCACAGTTGTTTGGCCCACCGCCGGTGGCGGGGTAAATTGGAAGACCCACGGGCCGCTCAGGTTCGTGGAGGTCGGTTGTACCCCGTCCGCCAGATAGCGCACCGTCAGTGTCCAGGGGCCACTGTTGTCCAGGATATAGGAATCGGTCAGCGCGTTCCAACTCCCGTCGCGCTGCCAGCCCCCGTAGTGAACAAACGGGTTGCTCAGGTCCAGGAGGGGGATCGTTGTATTGCGCTTGCCCGTCATCAGGTCGGCGACGGGCATCCAGCGCGTGATCAGGCCCCCATCGGGCGAGGGGAAACGCAGCACCGCGAGGGTGTTCCGGCGCGTGGTGACCACCCGTTCCAGCGTGACCGGTAGGCCGTGGGACATGATCGTTTGCTGCACGTCGGCTACGCGGACGAGCGGATCGAATGGCAGGCGGAAATCGAAAGTGAAGCGCCCGATCACCGGATCAGGGGGCAACGTGCTGCCGGGTGGCCCCTGCGCCTCGGCGGGCAGGACATGCGGATGTAATTGCAGCGACAGGTGCATCGGCAGATCGGTGGGCACCTGGCGCAAGCCGGTCGCATCGAAGAAGAGACGCAGCTTATAGCGCACCGCCTGCGCGCCGGAGCCGCCATCACGGTCGCTCAGCCAGGAACCCAGCCCCAGCCAGGGGAAAGCCGGGCCATCGGCGGCGGTCAGTTGGGGCGCGTCCCCCCCGTTCGCATCGCTGAGCCACACATCGTCATAGGTCAGCACCTTGCCATACTGGTCGGTCACAGTTGCAAGGAGCGAGATATTGATCGCGTTGGCGTAAGGCTGCCCATCGTCGCGGTCATACAGGGGTTCCAGCGCCACCGTATAGCCGCCGATGGTCTGCGTCAGCGCCGACGCGGGGCCGAGCACCGGATAGCGGCTGGGAGGATGGAGGAGGGCACTGGCAAGTTGCCCCAGCGTGGGCGTCAGAGCCGCCGCGACCCCCACCGTCAGCAACAGCACGGTCGCCAGCGCCGACCAGACCAGGCTCTGCGCCGGGCGGGGGGTGC
Source organism: Chloroflexia bacterium (assembly GCA_038252265.1). Taxonomy (GTDB): domain Bacteria; phylum Chloroflexota; class Chloroflexia; order QHBQ01; family JAICKM01; genus JBBSAN01. Next base: position 3,569 of record JBBSAN010000287.1, on the reverse strand, counting down.
GGCGGGGGGCGGGCCGCAAGTGCGCCCGAATGCCCGGCCACAGGTTCAGTCCGGCGGGAATGTCGCGGGCGGCGACCTCCTGCAAGGTCTGGACGAGGCGGCCTTCGCGGGTCGCTGGGTTCATAGTGTGCCTTCTCTGTTCACGCATGGCCGACCCTATGGCTCCTGTGAGGCGACGGGGGTCAGCCAGGCCGGGAGCAAATGCCGCAGGCGTTGGCGGGCCGTATAGAGCCGCGATTTGACCGTGCCGGGCGGGCAGGCCAGCCGCACCGCCATCTCGGCTTCACTGAGGTTCAGGTAATAGCGGAGCACGATCGCGGTGCGCTGCTCCGGTGACAACCCGCCCAGGGCCGCCCAGACCGCCGCGCTCGTTTCCGCTGCCTCCAGGATTTCGTCCAGGGCCGGGCCGGGATCGGGCAGGGGCAGCGTTTCGCCGGTGCTCTCCGCCTCCAGCGGCACACTGCGCTCCCACCGCGCCGCCACTTTGAGCGCGGCATTGATCACACTGCGCAAGAACCAGGGGCCGAACGGGCGGGTGGTGTCGAACTGCTCGATCCGCTCATAGGCCCGCAGGAACGCCGACTGCACCACGTCTTCGGCCAGCGAGCGGTCGCGCACCACCAGATAGGCAGCCCGAACCGCCTGGACCTGGTAGCGTTCTACCAGCCATTCTAGCCCGCCGATGTCGCCCTGCTTTAACCGTGCGATGGCTTCCTGGTCGCCCATGCGTCCTCAGTGTGTGATTGGGGTGAAGGCCTTCATCATCTATTATCACTGATCCGGCAAAAAGGTTCACCTCCGCTACGGGGGATTTGACCCATGACAACACGAAGGGACGAAACGCACGAAACGAAGCGAACGCCAGAGGCGAGAGGCGCGGATGGGGGTACGGTATCAAGCTAAGAGAACAAACCGAGAAACATACTTTATAGAAGGCGAATCTGTCGAACATAAGAACGTGTCATCCTGAGCGCAGCGAAGGATCTTCTGGGCGGTCAGAGGTGCTCAAGGCAAGATCTCGATCTTCGATAACACGCTGGCAGCCCGAACAAGATCCTTCGCTGCGCTCAGGATGACAAGGTCCGGCGGGGCACAATGGAGCACAGCATAGAGATCTAATAGGGCGGATCGTACCGCACATGCACCGCTTTCGTTCGCTTCGTTTCGTGGTTCAAGGCTTCCTAGCTTGACGCTGCCGTGCCTGCCGCGCTATAATCGGGCGGCCCTGACCAGTGCCAGGCTGCAACCGCGACCGGGGCTGCCCGTTGTACTGGTAGCAGGCCCAGACGGTCGCCGCCTCTCGCGCCGACCCGCATCTATTCCACTGAAGGAGACACAATGAAACATAAACTGGCATTTCTACTGATCCCGGTATTGCTACTGACCGGGATCCTCCCCGGCGCGCAGTCGAGCGCCGCACCCGCGAACACGGGCAGCGCCGCGCCGGCAAGCAGCAGCACAGCCGCGCCCGCCGCCACCCCGTTCTTGTCGGCAGCGTTCCAGAACGTCTGGACCCGCACCGATAAGCTGGTGGCCGACCATGCCGTGGGGCGCTCGTGGTTCTGGGGTCCCGAAGCCAACACCGCCACGATGGAGTACTATCGCGACGCGCCGGGCGGCACCCGGCTGGTGCAGTATTTCGACAAGAGCCGCATGGAGATCAACAACCCGGCGGGCGATCCGAACAACCCCTTCTTCGTCACCAACGGCCTGCTGGTGGTCGAGATGATTTCGGGCCGGATGCAGGTGGGCGACAACGCCTACGAGCCGCGCGACCCGGCCCAGGTGAACGTCAGCGGCGACTTCGACGACCCCAACGCCCCGACCTACCGCAGCTTCCAGGGCGTGGCGAACACCTCGCTGGGCGACCACAAGCAGCCCGACCGCACGGGCCAGAAGGCCACGCAGACGATCAACCGCGCCGGGACCGTGGGCGATGACCCGTCCAAAGGCACCGTCCCGAATGTGGACTTTGTCCACTATGAGTCGGGCGTGGGCCACAATATTCCCCGCGCCTTCTGGGACTTCCTGAACCAGACCGGGCCGATCACCGAGAACGGGCAGACCCGCAACGACCGGCTGATCAATCCCTGGTATTATGCCAGCGGCCTGCCGATCAGCGAACCCTACTGGGCCAGCGTGCGCGTGGCCGGGCACCAGATCGACGTGCTGATCCAGGCGTTCGAGCGCCGCGTGCTGACCTACACCCCCGGCAACCCGCCCGCCTTCCAGGTGGAAATGGGCAATGTGGGCGCGCACTACCGCGACTGGCGCTATATCAGCGCGGGCAACCTGGGCGGCACCACCACCGGCCCGCACCTGGGCTATGGCTTCGGCGTGGACCTCTACTACCTGGCCGACAAGGATCGCCCGCTGCGGCTGGTCAAAGACGCCGGGTTCAACTATGTGCGCCAGCAGGTGCCGTGGGCCGACATCCAGGACCAGAACACCCGCCAGTACCTGTGGGGCGACCTGGACAATATTGTCAACGCCGCGCAGAACAACAATGTCAAGCTGATCCTCAGCCTGGTCAAAGCGCCCAGCTGGGCGGCCCGCAACGGCCAGAGCGGGATGCCGTCGGACAAGTTCGACTTCGCCAGCTTCGTCGCCAATGTCGCCCGCCGCTATAAAGGCCGGGTGGCGGCCTACGAAATCTGGAACGAGCAGAACCTGCAACAGGAGACCGGGGCACCGGTCAACGTGGGCCAGTACTTCGATCTGCTCCAGGTGGGCTACAGCAACGTCAAGTGGGTGGACCCGGATGCCGTGGTTATCTATGGTGGCGAAACCCCCACCGGCGTCAACGACCCCAACCTGGGCATTGACGACGTGATCTACCTGCAACAGTTCTACCAGTATGCGGGCGGCGCGGGCAAGCGCTACTTCGATGTGCTCGGCGCGCACCCCGGCAGCAACCTCAACCCGCCCGACACGCTGTGGCCGAGCAATCCCGGCCCCGGCTGCGCCATCGGCAACCAGTGGTGCGACCACCCCAGCTTCTACTTCCACCGCGTCGAAGGGCTGCGCCAGGTGATGGAAGCCAATGGCGACGGCGGCAAGCAGGTCTGGCTGACCGAGTTCGGCTGGACGACCCGCAACGCCGCGCCCGGCTATGAATACGGCCAGTACGTGAGCGACCAGCAGCAGGCCGATTACCTGGTGCGGGCGTTCCAGAAGGCCAAGAGCGACTATCCCTGGATGGGCGTGATGAGCGTCTGGAACCTCAACCTGGCAACCAAGAACCCGGCCACCGACGAGAAATCGCCCTGGGGGGTGCTGAACGCGGACTACAGCCCGCGCCCTAGCTACACCGCCCTGAAGAACATGTCCAAGTAGGACCGCACCCGATTCCTGCTGGCAACGAAACGCCCCCGGCAATGCCGGGGGCGTTTTGCTACCCGCCGAACCCATCCAAAACCGTTTCTTAATCAATACCTTCGCCAAAAGGAGGGCCATACTCACCGCCGCGTACTTTGCCCGGCTCTGGCAACGTGTGCCTGGGGACTCGTAATGAAAAGGCTTTTGTAGTAGAGTTGCGCTGTTACCACAACAACCTCAACTCTGGAGCT
>JBBSAN010000286.1:0-7872 GCA_038252265.1 Chloroflexia bacterium | reverse complement strand
GGTCTTCCAGGACATCCAGACGCCGCGCTTCTCGCCCGACGGGCAGCAGATCGCCTTCGCGGCGGTCAATCCCGGCGGCTGGGAGGGCGGCGGGCGCAACGATTGGTTCTCCCTCCTGGCCCCGCCGGTAGCTGCCAACGGCGTGCCCTGGGATATTTACACGGTGGCTGTGGCCGGGGGTGAGCCGCAGCGAGTGACGCACTTGCAGGCCGACCTGCCCACCCTCGCCTGGGGGGCCACCGCCGACCAACTGGCAGTGCTCACCGAGCGGGGCCTCTTCCTGGGGCCATTCGACAGCCCCACCCCGCGCAGCATCGGCCCCGGTGTTCTCCATGGCGGCCTCAGTTGGTACGCTCCCTGAGCACCGCCTCCGGTGCGCTCCGCAGCGAGCGACTTGTGCTATAATACCGCCACATGTCATAGTTGAACACCGATCACCAGCACCACGGGTGCGTCAGGCACGGCAGGGGGAGGGGGGATGGGCGGATTGCTCGACCGGCTCAGGCGCATCTGGTCTCGCTCCTTAAGCGTGAAGCTGCAAGCGATGCTGCTGTTCAGTGTCGTGTGGCCCCTGCTGATCGTCCTGATGGTCTACAGCCTGACCGCCAATCCCTGGGTGGCCGCAGGCACGTTGCTGGTGGTCGGCGTGCTGATCGTACTGATCGGCAATCGCTTTATCCAGCAACTGATCGCCCCGCTGCTCGACCTGAACCGCCAGCTACGCCTGACCGCCGCAGGCGATTTGCGCCGCCACCTGCCCAGCCCTACCGTGCAGCGCCAGCAAGCCGCCGTAGTCGCCTTCATCAATGAGCGGGTGGATGCGATCCTGATCTCTGCCGTAGACAGCCAGGCGATGGGGCCGACGACGCGGGCGGCCTTGCAGGCTGGTATCCCGGTGATCGCGGTGGACTCCTATCTGGTCGATCCCGACGCTGTGACCGCCCTGGTGGAAACCGACAATTACGCGGGGGGCCAGCAGGCCGCCCAGGCGCTCATCCCCCTGCTTGGTGGGCAGGGGCAGGTCGCCATCCTCGGCCTGTCGCGCTCCCAGACTCATATTGTGGAACGTGAACTCGGCTTTCAGGCCGCACTCGCTGCCGCGCCGGGCATCGAGGTGGTGAGTCTCCAGTATACGTTGGGCGACCCGGGCCTCGCCCAGCAGGTGACGGAAGAATTGCTGGCCCGCTATCCCCACCTGGCCGCCATCTACGCCGCTTATGAGCCTGCTGCCCTGGGAGTGATTGCGGCGCTGCGGCGGCGGGACACCGCCGCCTCCCGGGTGCATGTGATCTGCTGGGATGCTGCGCCGGATGCGGTGGCGGCGCTCCGCGATGGTCTGGTTGATGGCCTGATCGTGCAGAATATTGCGCTGCTCGGGCGGCAGGCCATCGAAGCTGCCGTGGCTGCTATCGAGGGGCGGCCTGTCCCCCGGCGGATCAAGCTGCCCACCCATCTGATCACGGCGACCACTCTGGCCGATCTGCCCGGTCTGCTGAAGGCCGATCTGCGGTCCGCAGCAGTAGAGCGTTCGGCTCCGGAACGGGCTTATCGCCTGGGCTTCGCCGCCAAAGGGGTGAATTCGACCTTCTGGAAGATGCTCCAGGCCAGCGCCGATCAGACGGCCCGCACCTACGGCGCGACGATCACCTATCATAGCAGTGCAGACGGTGATGCCGACGAGCTGGGCCTGCTGCGTGAAACGTTTAACCAGATGATCGACAGTATCCGCGCCCTGGTGACCCAGCTCCACCAGGAGGCGGCGATTATTGGGCCGGGTGCCCAGGCCCTGCTGGTTGCCGCCGAGAGCCAGGCCCGCCTCGCCCGCGAACAGAGCCAGGCCCTGGAACGGTTGAGCAGCGGGGTCGATCGCCTGAACCAGAGCGCCCGCCAGATCGTCGCCGGAACCCAGGCGGTAACCGCCAGCGCGGCAGGCACCCTGCATGGAGTGGAACAGGCCGAGTTGGCGGTGCAGGACAGTTCGCACCGCCTGCGCGAGATCGTCCACCGGCTCACCCTCTCGCTGGATATGCTCAGCCGGCGCACGATGCAGGTGACCGAGGTGGCGGATACCATGCGCGAGATCGCCGATCAAACCCACCTGCTGGCGCTGAACGCGACCATTGAGGCTGCCGACGCCGGGGCGTATGGGCGGCGGTTCGCCGTTATTGCCGAGGAGGTACGGAGTCTCGCAGGCCAGGCTCTGGCCGCCACAGGGGATTTCCAGCAGTTGGCCGTGGATATGAGCGCCGCCGCCGGGCAGGCCCTCTCCGCCACGCACGATAGCGTGCGGGGTACCGATGTAAGCATGGCGCTGGTCACCCAGGCCACCGCCGCCATCACCACCATCGCCGGGCTGGCCCAGCACACCAATAATGCCGTCCAGGCGATCAGCCAGGCCACGGCGGAGCAGCAGACCACCAACGCGGAACTGGTGGGCTTCGCCACCCAGGTGACGGCCACCGCCCGGCAGGCGACCCAGTCCAGCATCGCGCTGAGTAGGGTGGCCCAGGACCTCACCGCCGTGGTGGCCCGCCTTCAGGACAGCGTCGCCGCTTTCCGCATTGATGGGGATGCCGCCCCGCCGGTTCCGCCTCTCGCCCCGCCGGAACTGTCCACCCCCGCCCGATTGGTGGCGGGTGATGCGTGAAACGTGAAACGTGAAACGTGACGAGGGGTCAGGGATCAGGGATCAGGGATCAGGAACGAGCAGCGAGCAGCGAGCAGCGGTTAATACGCATCACGCATCACGCATCACGCATCACGCATCACGCGCTGAGCGAACCGGTCAAGAACCGTGGCCCGATACGCTCCCAGGTGGCCTTTGCACTGGTAGGGGGTGAAGACGATTTCGGCGTTGGTGGAACGGCTGGCGGCCAGCTTGCGCTGCATCCGGCCCAGTTCCCAACGTTCCCAGGCGGCGCAGATGGGGGCGCGGAGGCCCCGTTCGGCCAGGGCTTGCACCCGCCGCCAGGGGCTGGGCGAGGAGGGGCGGGCGGGAGCCGGGCGCGGGGTGGCATTCGGCAGGTAGGGAGCGGCCCAGCGATTGGCCGCCAGGATGCGAGCGTACCAGGGATACCCGGCCAGCGGGACCATCTGGAACAATTCATGGGCGGTGTAGAGGTCTTGCTGGGCCATCGGGAGGTGGGCGGTATCCACGACGTAGTTGGGGCAGAGTTCGTCGCCCAGCAGCCGGGCCACGTGCACCGCCAGGATCAAGAAGCGGCGGCACACCCAGATCCGCCCTGGCACCGCCACGATCAAGAGGTCGATATCCACCCGCTGGCCCACATTATCCATCGCCAGCGCCCCGGTCACGGCGATCATGCGCACGAACGGCAGCCACTGCAACACCCGCACATAGCGAACGGCCCGCCGCCACAGGGCCGCCGATGCCGCCGCCCGTTCGCGCCGCACCGCCAGCGCATCCTCCCGCCCGGTCAGATAGTAATACCCCTCGGCAGCGGTCACCCGTCCTCGCAGGGTGGGGTTGTCGGCCAGTTCACGGGCCAGCGCGGCCTCGTCCGCCGGGCATTCGATCAGGTACCGGGTCAGTTCGGCCAGCGTCATGGGGAAATCGAACAGATCGGCATAATGCAGGGTGTGCAAAATGGCCCGCGCTAACGCGGGATTGGCCCCGACCCACTCATACGATTCCGAGTATGCATGTTCAGCCCGCATATGACCCCCCGCTATGATGCGAAATCGGTGATCCGTGATCAGCAATCAGATGTCAGCCAGCGGGCTTCCGATGTAACGGCATTGTACGAGACAAGCGCGAGGCTGTCAAATCGGTTGATCCGCCTGTGCCCTTTCTGCTATACTGGCCGGGCCAATCCTACCCTTATCCCACCCGCCACAGCCCTCACCCATCTATGCCCGACCCAGTCCACCCCGCGCCGTCCACAACCCTCTACGACTCCACTGCCCGCGCCTTCAGCCGGGCTGCACCACTGTACGACGCGGAACATGCGGCCAACCCGCTGGCCCGCTGGACCCGCGTCCGCAGCCTCCAGGTGCTGGATCGCGCTTTCGCCCCAGAGATGCGGGTGCTGGAATTGGGCTGCGGGACGGGGGCCGAGGCGATCCACCTGGCCCGGCGCGGCGTCACTGTGGTCGCCACCGATGCCGCCCCGGCGATGGTGGCGACCCTGGCGGCGAAGCTGGCTCCCGGCGGCCCTGCCGATGCGCTCCACGACCGGATCACGCCGCTGGTGCTGCCTGCGGGGCGCGCCGGGGAACTGCTCGTTCGCTATGGCCCCGGCTACTTCGACGGTGCTTACTCCAGCTTCGGCCCGCTCAACTGCGAACCCGATCTGGCTCCGGTGGTCGCGGCGCTGGCGGCGCTGGTGCGCCCTGGGGGGCGGATCGTCCTCTCGCTGATCAACCGCTATTGCCTGTGGGAAACGGCCTGGTATTTGCGGGCCGGGCAGCCGCGCCCGGCGTTTCGCCGCTGGAGCGGGCAGAGTGTCGCCACGGTGCGCGCCGCCTGGCAGGAGGAGCGCGTCCCGATCTTCTACTGGACCCCCGGCGTGGTCGAACGTGCCTTCCACCCCCCCTTCCGTGCCCGCCTGCGGGTCGGCTTGCCCTGGCTGCTCCCTCCCCAGTACCTCGATGGGCTGGTCCGGCGGGCACCCGCCCTGTTCCGGCGGCTGGCCCGGCTGGATCGGCATTTCGCCCAGCGCTGGCCGTGCTACGCCGTGGGCGATCATTTCCTTCTTGAGTTGATACGCCGCGAGGATACAGGGGCCGGATAGATCCCGGTGCTCAAGGCACGAGCCGGAAGACGCGATTGCGCCCGGCTTCGGCCACGATGATGTTGCCTTGCGCGTCGATCCCCAACCCGTGCGGCAGCTTCAGGCCGGTGTACACGGTGGTACGGACCCCTGTCTTCAGGTCCACCCGGTAGAGGTTGCCGCCCAACGAGTTGACATAGGCGCGGCCTTGCGCGTCGAGCACCACGTCATCGGGCTGGTACATCGTGCTGACCTGGCGCTTCCGCCCGGCGGGAGTGACCCGGTAGAGGGCGTTGCCGAACTCGTCGGCCACCAGATAGTCGCCGCCCGCCAGCCGGACCGCCCCGGTCGGGCGCACAAAGCCGGTGGCGATGGTCCGCAGGGTCTTGCCGTCGCGGCTCATCGCCAGCAGCCGCCCGTTGGGGCTGTCGGGGATCAACACCTCGCCGGTGGTCGGATCCAGCGTGATGCCATCCACCCCGTCCTTGCCGGTCTTGTTCACCAGTTGGCGCAGCAACCGCTTGCTGCCGCCCGGCATCGTCACCTCCCAGATCTGGTTATCCTTCTGCTCCACCACGATCAGGGTGCCGTCGGGGGTGATGGCGATCCCTTCCGGCTCTTTGAACCCGGTGGCGACGGCCTGAGCGATGCCGCCCGCTGCCGCCACCTGATTGATCGCCCCGTTGCTGAAGTCGCCAAAATAGATCGCGCCGGTGTGCGGGTCGATGGCGAGGTCGTCGGGACTGCCGAAGCCCCGCGCCAGCACGGTGAGCCGTGTGGCGGGGGTCCGCGTCGGCGCGGCAGCGGCTAGGATGTGGACCGGGTCGGTGCCCGGCGGGACCATCGCTTCGATGGGTCGGGTCAGGACCAACAGTCCGGCGCTGACCAGCAGCCCGGCCAGGAGGAGAACACGCGATTTGCCCATGAGTGCGCGACTTTCTAGTTTTTACAGGGAGAAAATTGGGAGTAGATATCATTATACCAACGGGTTCGCCTGAGTAGTCCGGCAAGCGTCAGCCCTCCCCATGCTGTCATCCTGAGCGCAGCGAAGGATCCTCTTGGGGCCACCAAGTCGTTAGGGGAGATTCGAGATCTTGCCCTTAGCACTACGGACCGCCAAGAAGATCCTTCGCTGCGCTCAGGATGACAACTCTAACAATCAAGCGGAGTCTCACCTCGTTGGACTACACAAGGCGACCGCCCGGCTTACGGCCCGTAGCGCCAGCTCTTGTACTGGAGGCCGACGTTGCCCAGTTCGACGCGCCAGGCCGGGTCGTTGCTTGGCGTGAAGGTGAGGGTGCGGCGTTCGTAAAGCTGGACCAGCACGGCGGTAGACTGGCCGTTCACCGTGGCGTGGACCCAGTACGGCTCGCTGATCGGGTAGCCCATCAGGCTGACCCAGTCACCTTGCGTCGCCAGCCAGGTGAGAAACACATCCGGGATGTTGTGCCCGCTTTCTGGCACGAACTTGGCATCGAGGACCCCGTTCCCCAACCCGGCATCGCTGCCGACGGTCCCGCCCCGGTCGAGTGTCGCCTCCACATGCTGGCCGGTGAGATCCTGCGCCTTCCCGGCATCGGTCCCGGCGTTCAGGTTATGGAACGTCAGGTAGCTGGGCACGCCCGGATCCTGGTAGTCCCCGACCACCGAGAAGTCAGCAGGGGCGCGGTTGTCCACTGCGTTGGCTCCGGTCTGGAGTTGCCCGGTCACCAGTTCGCGCACCAGCAGGCCGCTGGTCACGTAGGCCGGGCGGGGGCGGGGCGCGGTCGGGTCGTTGATCTCCATCCGCCCCTTGTCGTAATACTCCACCTGGCGGTTGCCGCCCGGCGAATCGGCCCACGGCTCGGTCGTGTCGAGGATCGGTTGCGGCCCCCATAGCCAGGTGCGGGTGGCCTGCCCGTTGGCGACAGGCAGGTCGCTGCGCCGCCAGAGGAAGAAGAACGGCCATGCAGCGGTGGTGATCTTCGGCGCGGCGGGCTTCCAGGCGGCGTTGAAGCTGTAGGGGATGAAGACTTTGTTGGCGCTGCCGTCCAGCTTGAGCAGCCAGGTTTCGTGGGTGTAGACCAGGGCATTGCCCTGCTCCGTGGTGTGGCTCACGCGGATCAGCGCCTGGGTGCCGCTGGGGTCCACGGCGGGCGGGCCGACGCTGCTGATCTCGCCCCGGCGCGGGTTCGCCACATGGGGCACCGACCAGATCAGTTTGGCATTGTGCCCGTCGAAGTCGGCGACGAAAACGCGCTGCCCCTCCTCGGCGGTGGAGAGCGAGTAGACCACCTTGCGCGGCCCGGCGGCCCAACTGGCCCCCGGCTTGTTCGCCCCTTTCGCCCCTTTCGCCGTTACAAAGTCCACAAAAGTGCCGGTGGCGAGTTCGAGGATGCCGCCCCGGTTGCCATCGTTCACCGCCAGGTAGCGCCCGTCGGGCGACCAGCCGCCACCCAGCACCCACATGTCGGCCCCGGCACCGGGCAGGGAGGTGGCGGGCGCGTCGGCCTGGGTCAGGTCATAGATGTGCCCCGGCCAGCCCGCCGCGATCTTCAGCCCATCGGGCGACCAGGCTACCCCGGCGGGCAGCAGCGGAATGTCGGTCGCGCCGGGCACGTCCCATACCGGGCCCCCCGTGGCGGCGATCAGGTGGAGATTGCCGCGCGCCAGTGGCTTTTCGCCCCAGCGTTCGCCGCTGAGGAAGGCGATGAAGCGCCCGTCGGGCGACCAGAAGGGGTTCGAGTAGACGTTGCTCGTCAGCCGGGTCAGGTTGCCGCCGTCGGGGTCCATCGTATAGAGGACCAGCGCCTCGGTCACGATGGCGATCTTCTTGCCGTCGGGCGACCAGTTTTGATACCAGACGTTGCCCAGGTGGGTCAAGGTCTGGCCGTCGTCCCCGCCGACCGTCCGCAGGTGAAAATCGCGCACCCGGTCGGGCAGCGCATCCACCCCATAGGTCAGCACTTCGCCGTCGGTGTTGGGGGTCTGCGCCGACACCGGCGCGGCTCCCCCGATCCGCCCGATCCCGGCGACCATCATGATCAGCGGCAACGCCGAAGAGATCGGTGAAGGCGATCGACTGGTCGCGGCCGAACCGGCGCGCACCGTCAACTTCGCGCCGCGCCCGCCCGAGCGCGATGTCAAGGGCAAGATCGTC
>JBBSAN010000285.1:0-7882 GCA_038252265.1 Chloroflexia bacterium | reverse complement strand
GATGTTTCACGTGAAACATCCGCAGCAAATACGCGCCTTAGCGCTGAGCCAGATGCATTGGCATAATCACATGAAGGTAGCTGTTGTCCGGGCTGATCGGCTTGAACACGCCAGGCGCACCGGCGGTTTGGGTCTCCATCGCTACCGTGGGAGTGTTGATCACACCGAGTACGTCCAGCATATACTTGGCGTTAAACTGAATCTGACCGTTCTCACCCTCGATAATCACATCCAGTTGGCTCTGATTGCTGCCGACTTCGGCAGCGGTGGCGCTGATGGTCAGCAAGCCCGGCTCCAACTCGCCCGCCGCGTTCATCGTCAGCTTGACCACACTGGCGTTGTCTTTGGCGAAGTACGAGGCAATCCGCATGGCCTTAAGCAACTCGGAGGTGGTGGCGGTGGTGCGCGTCTTCCACTCCGCCGGGATGATCTGCTCGTAGTTGGGGAAGTTGCCTTCCACCAGCCGCGAGGTGACGTTGAGATTGGTGGCGTGGAACAACACCTGGTTGCGGTTGGGCGTGACGGTGATGCTGACCTGCGTGTCTTCGGCGGCCCCGGCGTCAGGCAGAACGCGTGCCAGCTCGTTCATGGCCCGCGCCGGAATGATGATGCGTACTTCGCCCTCGGCCCCGATTGGCTGCTCCAGTTCGGCGCGGCGTACCGAGAGGCGAAACCCGTCGGCGGCGGCCATAATCAACTGGGTGCCTTTGAAGTTCATCAGCACCCCCGACAGGACCGGGCGATTGTCGTCGGTCGAGGCGGCAAAGCTGACCTGATTGATGATCTCGCGCAGCAGCCCGGCGGGCAAGAGGGCCAACGGGGGACCGCTCAAGGTCGGCAGGCTGGGGAATTCATCGGCGCTCATCCCGCGCAGGTCCGCTTGATAGCGACCGCAGGTCAGATGGACCGTGTAGTTGGCCTCGTTCAGGTCCAGGGTGATGTCTTCGTTGGGCAGGCTGCTCACAAACTCGCTCAGCAGGCGGGCCGGGATGGTAATCGCGCCCTCACGCTCCACACTGCGGCAGGGCAGCCAGTGAGTGATGCCCACCTCCAGGTTTGTGGCAGTCAGTTTCAACCGGCCTTCGTCGGTAGCAAGCAAGATATTATTGAGGACCGGCAGGGTTGTCCGGGTGGTGACGGCTTTACCAACGATATTCAGTCCCCGGCTTAACTGCTCCTGGCTACAGGTAACACGCATCGCTCTCTCCCCCTTCATGTGCTGTGAAATTGATTATAACATATCCCGCCCCCTAAAACAACCGCGATATGTAGCATGTGATGTTGGGGAGGCTAGCAACAGGTGTGGGAGTTTCCACAGCCTGATCGGGTCAGCGTCGTTTGTTTATATCTATCTATTTAATAATGATCGTTCCGTCGTCCGTCGTAGTAGGGGCTGTGGATTTGTGGATAACCCCCTGTACAGGCATGAATTCGTCAAATTTCGGTGGGACAGTTGGTGGATAACATGACCCGGCTATCCACACGATCAGGGGTCTTGTCCACATGGTCAAAACCACTCGCTCGCTGCCACGCCTGGTTTCCCGAATCTGTCCACGCTCTACGAGTGATCTTTCCCCGAAAGAGCAGGGGCTATACACAGCTTATCCACCGGGTTATCCGCAGGTCGAGCAGCGATCGGCCCCACGGATGGTCCATCCCTGTGCTATGCGGTACCCCGCTAAAGGGGTACGGTTGTTCAGGTGCACGGTGCAACCCCGCAACCCGCTGGGGCTGCTTTTCTCCCCCGTACTATCAGGCCCGGCCACCGGCTCACCTGGGTAAGTGGGTCGCCTGCCGGAGCAAACATCGGGCAACCGCATGTGTAGAGCGACTACAGCTTATCCACAACTGGCCCTGTTTATCCACAGAAAAGGGGGGTTTATACACATTTTATGTGAAACTGGTCGCCTACCAGAGCGATCCGGACGGGCAGCGACGGAGACCCTCCGGCCCGGCCCTGACATCATTGTCAGCGGGCCGACCACGGGCACAGCGGCGATGGGGCAGGGTAATCTAGTGAACGGATTCACCGTGGAGCATTTGCCGGATCGTCAGGACCGCCTGGCGCAACTGATTATCCCGGTCCATGTCGCGCTCGATCTTGGTGCAGGCGTGCATCACGGTGGTGTGATCGCGGTTGCCAAACTCGGCCCCGATATCGGTCAGCGAGGTATCGGTTTCTTCGCGGATGATGAACATGGCAACCTGGCGGGGGAGGACCACATCCCGCGTGCGCGACTTGGCTTTCAGCTCATCGATCTCCATATTGTAAAATCCGGCGACGGTTTCGATGATGCGGGTGGCGGTGATCGTGCGGCGGCGGGTATTGAGCGCCAGATCGTTGAGCGCCTGGGCGGCCACCTCGACCGTGAGGGGCTTCTGGTTCAGCATGGCATAGGCGATGACGCGGTTCAGCGCGCCTTCCAGCTCGCGGATGTTGCTGACCACCTGACGGGCGACATAGTCCGTCACTTCGGTCGGCACGGGGATCTGCTGCGACTCCCCTTTGGCCCGCAGAATGGCGATGCGGGTTTCCAGGTCGGGGGGCTGGATATCCGCGATGAGGCCCCCCTCGAAGCGCGAGCGCAAGCGGTCGGACAGGGTAAGAATGGCGCGCGGTGGACGGTCGCTGCTGATCACGATCTGTTTGCCGGAGCCGTGGAGCGCGTTAAAGGTGTGGAAGAACTCTTCTTGTGTGCTCTCCTTGCCAGCGATGAATTGGATGTCGTCAATCAGCAGGATGTCTATGTGCCGGTAGCGATTGCGGAATTCCTCATTCGTGGACTCGCGGATGGCGTTGATCAGGTCGTTGGTGAACTTTTCCGACGAGACATAGAGAACCCGCAGATTGCCGAAGCGCTCCATCGCCTGGTGGCCGATGGCGTGCAACAGGTGGGTTTTGCCCAGTCCCACACCGCCGTACAGGAAGAGGGGATTGTAGGCATGACCGGGGCTGTCGGCCACGGCCAGGCTGGCGGCGTGGGCCAGCCGGTTGCCCGACCCGACGATGAAATGCTCGAATACATAGCGGGGGTTTAGCGGCGACACGTCGCCAGCGTTCAGCTCTAGCTGGGTAACTCCCCCACGCGTCGGGGCCGATCCCTTGCGCGTCGCCCCGTTATTCCGGCCATCGCCTTCGTTGGAGTGGCCGTTGGTGCCGTTCTCGCTATACGATCCACCGTCACCGGGCTTGTACTGGATGCCGTTCTCCTTGATGCCATTATTGTTGCCGTTAACGGCGCGGCCTCCGCTGGAAGGGATATAGTAGCCATCGCCGTCGCGGACCCCAAAGCGCACTGTGACCGGGTAGCCGACAATCTGCCCCATGATCCGCTCCACGGCGGAGGTCAAGCGCGTTTCGCTCCACTCCGCCGCGTAGGCGTTGGGCATCGCGACCACTGCCTTACCATTGTCGAATGCCGCAATGGTACTGGTTTTGAGCATGGTGTCGAACTCGTGATGCGCCATGCTGCCGCGCAACTCGCTCAGGACCACTTGCCAGACCTGGTTTGCCTGCATTACTCTCTGCTCCTGTCCGCCCATTCTCCCTACACCTGATCACCAGCGCATCCGTCACACGGCCCGTCCGTCGCAACGGGATCACTCTCCGGGGGCGGGCGCTCTTGCTCCTGATGCCAACATGATGCCCGCATAACTGCCGGATTTTTAAGGGGTGCTCCTATCATAGCAAGTTGCCTCCGACTCTGCAAGGGACAAGGCACTGGAATCTCGATTCTTTTCTATAAAAAATCTTTATAGTTCAGGCACATTTTCACAACGCAAACTTTCTCCACATGACTTGTGAACAAAGTTATCCACATTTCCACATCATATGTTTTCGCGGCGGTTAGGTGGGGGTGGGTGACACAAGATAGCCGCTATATGCAGCCGCACCGGGGCTTATGTAGGGATCGGGAAGGCGTAACCCCGGCGCGCTTTCCCACACCGCTTGTGGACAACTTTACACATCCCCACCAGGCACTTTCGCCCGGTCGCTACAGCGCTTTCCCTCGTGCAAAGACCAGCTTCTTTTACATGTTCTAAATAATTTAATCGGGCGATTTGGCTCTGGAGCGCGCCACATTACGAATCGCTTATCCACATCATTGTGGAAAACATGGGAAAATATGTGGATTGTTTGGCACGAAAGCGGGCGTACTTATCTTGAGTAGTAAGCGTAGGGTGGAGACGTGCCGGGAGGGGACGGGGCGCGGCGGCTACTCTGCCGCTGTGCCCGCTGCGGACTCTGCGACCAGTTCGCGCAGGCGGTCGAGCTGGGCATCCGGGTCGAGACCTTGCAAGGGGACCTCGCTGGCGTAACCCAGGGCGCGCAAGCGGTACTGGATATCTTCGCGGTAGGCCCGCCCGGCGTAGAAGACGCAGATATCGCCGGGCCGGAGGCGTGGGACGAGGGCGGCAATCACCCGTTCGGCCCAGGCCCGGCGCTGAGCGGGCGGCCAGCGGTCGAACGCCTCCTGGTAGGGGGCGAGCGCCGGGCCGTCGGGGGCGAGCAGGCCATAGCGTGGCGAGAGGATGAACGTCTTATCCGCCGTGCGGGTCGCCAGGGTCAGGGCCAGGGTGAAGAATTCGCTGGGGCTATAGAGCTTGATCGGGCGCGACGGAAAGGCAAGCTGCCGCCGGGGCGCGCTGATCAAGGCGATGCGGCGCGGGGCAGCAGGCGCGGGGGAGGGTGCGGACTGTTCGGGCGGATCGGCCTCCGGGTTATCGGCTGGTACTTCTTGTTCTGACTGCATTTACCTACCTCTCCCTATCCCGTCTTTATTCCGCACTCCGCACTCCGTACTCCGTACTCCGCATTTAGCGCATCCAGTTGCTGACGACGGTGACGAACGTTTCTGGCTGCTCGTCATGGGGGATGATGCCGCATTCCTGGAACACTTCAAGCTGGGCACCAGGGTTGAGGGCCAGAAACGAGGCGGCATCGCTGACCGGGGTGAAGCTGGCTCGCTCACCCCAGACCAGCAGCGCGGGCTGGCCCACGCGCGGCCAGGCATCGCGCACGTCATGGTAGAGCGCGCCACCCACGAACGCGGCAGGAGCGTAGCGCGCGCCCGGCTGGTGGGCCGTTTGATAATTGATCTCGATCAAGTCGTCGGTCACGCGCGCTTTGTCATAGTAGGCCTGGCCTTCCAGGAAATAGCGCAGGCTGGGCCGGGACACGAGGGCATTAAACAGCGCCTCACCCACGACCGGGCTGCGGAATAGCGCGTTGACGGCAGGCCCGGCGGGGTTACGGGTGCGCTCTGGGATCAACCCCACCGGCGCAATCAGCACCAGCCGGGTGATCCATTCGGGGTCGTCGGCGGCGATCTGGATCGCGTGCGGGGCGCTGACACTGCTGGCGATGACCACACTGGGCCGCCCCACCACCTCGCGCAAAAAATCGCGGATCAGGTCGATATAGAGGCTGGGGGTGTAGTCCACCGGGGGGCGGTCCGAGCAGCCATACCCCAGCAGATCGGGGGCGTACACACAATGCTGCTCCCCAAACCGCCGGAACGGCTCGCGCATCTCCCAGGCGCTGGCGGCGGCGTTGTGGCCGTGGATCAACACAATCGGATCGCCGTCGGTCGGCCCGGCGGTATAGTAGGCAATCTGGTGCTCGCGCCAGTTGAACATGTGGCGTTCGCCCGCCACCTGATCATCCAGCGGGCCGACGGTGCCGCTGATCCAGCGGTTGATCCCGGCCATCGCCGCCAATGTGCCCCCGGTGGCAATGGCGGTGGTGGTCAGCAGGCTGCGTGGGCGAGAATTCGTGCGCTTCATGGGTGCTCCTTGCTTACATATATCGTGCTGCTATTGTGCTGCTCCTGTGTGGGCAAGAATCGGGCCGCCAACCCGCCAGACCGCCCACGCCCGCCGCCCGCGTTCCCTCGTTGCACCCGTGGTATAATAGCAGGACGGTCGGGCCCGGCGCTCTAGCCAGTGGTGATCGACCGCACGGAAGGCTTATGAGCGATCCGCATTCTCCGCTGATATCCAGCCGCGCCAACCCGGCGATCAAGCAGATCCGCGCCCTCCAGCTACGCAAAGAGCGGGAGCGGAGCGGGCTGTTCTTTGTCGAGGGCATCCGGCTGGTGACCGAGGCGGTGCAGGTGGACGCCCCGGTGGTTCAAGTGGTGGTCGCGCCGGACCTGCTGAAGGGCGCAGTGGGGCGTGAGGCCGTAGCGACGTTGCGCCGCCGGGGCGTGCCCATCCTGGACGTGACCGCCGACGTGTTCGCCAGCCTGTCCGCAAAAGAAGGGCCGCAAGGGTTGGGGGCGGTAGTCCGCCAGCAGTGGCAACCACTCGCTCCACCGGGACCGGGCGATGGGCTGGGCTGGGTAGCCCTGGATGCTGTGCAAGACCCCGGCAACCTGGGCACAATCCTGCGCACCGGCGATGCGGTGGGGGCGGCGGGGGTGATCCTGGTTGGCCCGACTACCGACCCCTACGATCCGGCGGCGGTGCGGGCCAGCATGGGGGCCATTTTCTCCCAGCGCCTGATACGGGCTACCTGGGCCGAATTCGCCGCCTGGAAGCATCAATTTGACATAACTCTCCTCGGCACGTCCGATAAAGCTGCCGCCGATTACCAGGCGCTAGCCTATCACTCCCCGTTGGTGCTGTTCATGGGTAGCGAACGGCAGGGTTTGTCGCCGGAACAGCAGGCGCTCTGCGACCAGATGGTCCGCATCCCAATGGTAGGGCGCAGCGATTCGCTCAACCTCGCTGTGGCAAGCGGGGTGGTGCTGTATGAGATTTTCAACCAGCAGCGAGGAACGAGCAACGAGCGATGAGCGATGAGCGATGAGGGACGTAAGCAGGAACGTAACGAGCAGCTTTGTCATGTGAAAAACTCGTGAAGAGAGAGAGGCTTTGATGGCGTACTCGTCTGACTCATCGCTCATCGCTCATCGCTCATCGCTTCCCACCATCGGCTTTGTCGGGGCGGGGAAGGGCGGGCAGACATTGGGTGCGGCCCTGGCGGCGGCGGGGGTGCCGGTGGTCGCCGTTGCCAGCCGGACGCGGGCCAGCGCCGAGCGCCTGGCCGCCCTGGCTGGGGTGCCGCCGGAGGGGGTCTGTGTCACCGGGGCCGAGGTGGTGCAACGAGCGGAACTGACGTTCCTGACCGTGCCGGACGACGCGATCGCGGTCGCGGTTGGCGAAATCACGGCGGCGGGGGGCTGGCGGGCCGGGCATGGCGTGGTCCATTGCAGCGGGGCGCTGCCCAGCGCGGTGCTGGCGGCAGCGGCGGCAGCCGGGTGCGCCGTGGCCTCGTTCCACCCCCTGCAAACATTCGCCGCACTCCCGGTGGACCCGGCGGCGGCGGTACGTACGCTCCAGGGGGCCGTGTTCGGGTTGGAAGGGGACGCCGTGCTGCGCCCGGTGCTAGAGCTGTTGGTGGCGCGCCTCGGTGGGCATCCGCTGTGGCTGCGCGCCGAGGACAAACCGCTCTACCATGCGGCGGCGGTTCTGGCCTCCAACTACACCGTGGCCCTGGTAGCGCTGGGGGCCGAGTTGCTGGCCCACTGCGGGCTGGATAGTGCCGAGTCGGTAGCAGCGCTGGTGCCACTGTTGCGCGGCACCCTCGCCAACCTGGAGGCGCTAGGGTTGCCGGAGGCGCTCACCGGCCCGCTCGTGCGGGGCGATGCCGGGACGATCACTCGCCACCTGGCCCGGCTCGATGCCCTCGCCCCCCATATCGCCGCCGTCTACCGCGCCCTGGGTCTCGCCGCCGTCCCCTATGCCCAGGCCCGCGCTCAGGCCTCTCCCGCCGCCCTCGCCGCCGCCGCCGCCGCCCTGGAGTCGCGGTGGTGGGGTGGGGGGGGTGGGGGGGGGTTGAGGGGGTGGGAGGGTGGGGAGGGGGGGAGAGTTTGGG
>JBBSAN010000284.1:0-7903 GCA_038252265.1 Chloroflexia bacterium | reverse complement strand
CCTGCCCGACGCGCCCCGGGTGCGCGCCGCGGTCGGCGGGGTTATCCTCACCCCCTCGGGGCGGGGAAATCGCACTACGACCGTTACCTAATGTATCATGGGGGTTTTGGGGGTTGGGGTGGGGGGTTGGTTTGATCGTCACTAACCCCCAACCCCTAGCCCCCATCCCCCACCGCACATGAACGTCAGCCGCATCATCAAAGCCGCCCTGATCATCATGGTCGGCAGCGTGCTCAGCCGGGTCCTGGGGCTGGGGCGCGAAGTGACCATCGCCGAACTGTTCGGGCGCGGGGCGAGCGTGGACGCCTTCACCATCGCTGCCAACGTCTCGACCATCGTCTATGATCTGCTGATCAGCGGCATGATCAGCGCGGCGCTGGTCCCGGTGCTGAGCGAGTACAGCGCGCCGGAGCGGCGGGCCGAGTTCGGGCGCATCCTGGGGACGATCCTCACCGGGGCGGCGATCTTCCTGGCCGTGGCGGTCGGCCTGCTGGAAATTGTGGCCGCCCCCCTGGCCCAGTACATGGCCGCCGGTAAGACCGGCATCGAAGCCGAGGCCATCGGCATGACCCAACTGGTCTTGCCGGGGGTCTTTTTCCTGGGCATTTCCGGCCTCTTAACGGCAGCGCTCTACAGTCTCCACCGCTTCAGCTTCCCCGCCCTGGCAATGTCGGCGCTCAATATCACCATCATCGCCACCGGGCTGCTCCTCAGCAACGTGCTGCACATCAACAGCCTCGTCGTCGGCATGGTCCTGGGGGCGGTGCTGATGGTGGTCATCCAGCTACCCGGCCTGCGCGGCATCCCGATCCAGATCGGCCTCGACTGGCGGCACCCTGCGGTGCGGCAGATTTTGCGGCTCTATGCCCCGGTGGCGCTCAGCGTCTTTGTGACCAGTATCGCCCTGGTGATCGACCGCAACCTGGCCTCGCAGGTGGGCGAGGGCAGCATCAGCGCCATGCGCTACGCCACGATCCTGATCCAGTTCGCGCTGGGGCTGGTCTCGGCGGCGATCAGCCTGGCCGCGCTGCCCAGCCTGTCGCAGCACTTTTCGGCGGGCGACATCGCTGCTTACAAGCGGACGCTCGCCTTCGGGCTGCGGCTGGTGACGGTGCTGGTGCTGCCTGCCGCCGCCGGGCTGCTCTTTCTCGGCCTGCCCATCGTGCGGCTGGTCTTTCAGCATGGCAGCTTTGCCCCCGGCGACGTGCCGCCAACAGTGCTGGCCCTCGTCTGCTACGTGGTCGGGCTGCCCTTCGCCGCCATTGACCAGATCCTGATCTTCGGCTTCTACTCGCGCAAGAATACGCTCGTGCCGATCACCATCGGCATCGTCGCCAGCGGGGTCTACCTGATCATCGCCTTCAGCCTGCTCCATGTGCTGGGGATGCCGGGGCTGGTGCTGGCAAATAGCGCCCAGTTGACCTTCCACGCGATCGTCACCGGCGTGCTGCTCTACCGGGCCATCGGCGGGCTGCCAGGGCTACAGGTGGGCGCAACGGCGGTCAAGGTGGGGCTGGCGGCGCTGCTGACCGGGCTGACCAGCTTCGCTGTGTGGGTGGCGCTGGAGGCGTGGCTCCGTCCGGGCACCTCGGTGCTCGCCTCCGGGGGGCGCACGCAAGACCTGGTGGTCGTGCTGGTGCCCACCATCGTCGGCGGGCTGGTCTATGCCGGGGCGGTGACGCTCCTGCGGGTGCGCGACCTGTTCGTCATCTTCGCCAGGGTGCGCGAACGGCTGCCGGGTGCTCGCCGCGCCGCCGGAGCGGACCCCCCGCCCGACGACACGCCGCCCCCGGCGCCGACACTGACCGGCGCAGAGTCGGGCGGGCTGCCGCTCAGCCCCGAACTGGATCGCCCATGATCACCGGCACTCTGCTGAATGTGTTGACCGTGCTGATCGGCAGCGGCCTGGGCTTGCTTCTCGGCAATCGCCTGCCCGCCCGGTTGAACAGCACGATCATGAACGGCCTCGGCCTGAGCACCTGCCTGTTCGGCATCCAGGCGGCGCTCAAGACCAACAACCTGTTGATCCTCCTCGGCAGCATCCTGCTCGGCGGCCTCCTGGGCGATCTCCTCCGCATCGAAGACCGCCTGACCGCCCTGGGCGACCTCCTCCAGCGCCGCCTCACCCGTCGCCCCGCACCTATACCTGCCACGGATCCCGATCCCTCATCACCAACCCCCAACCCCCAACCCCCAACCCCTTCGCGTTTCAGCGAAGGCTTTGTCACCGCCAGCCTGATCTGGTGCGTCGGGCCGATGACGATCCTGGGCAGCATCGAGAACGGGCTGACCGGGCAGTTCCCCACCCTGGCGCTGAAAAGCACGCTGGACGGGTTCTCGGCGTTCGCCTTCGCCGCCGCACTGGGCTGGGGCGTGCCCGCTGCTGCTACTGTCGTGTTCGTCTTCCAGGGGGCGATCAGCCTGGGCGCGTTCTGGCTGAGTGACCTGCTCACCCCGCCGATGATTACCGAGATGACGGCAGCGGGCGGCCTGATGGTCCTCGCCGTCGGCCTGAAGCTGCTGGCGATCAAAGACGTGCGGGTTGGCAACTTCTTGCCCGCGCTGATCATCGCCCCGCTCATCGTCTGGCTGCTCGCCCGCTAAGCTGTCAACGGCTGCCCGCTCTCCGGACACATCCTTTTTCCGCCTCGACATGTAAATAGAGAGGATATGATCGGAGAAGGAGCGTCCCCATTATGCGTTTAGGATTTGCCTGCACCGTGATGGGCATCAAGGTCTCGGCCAACGACAGCCGCCGCCCACAAAACAATCCGCATCTGCGGGTCAGCCTCCAGTATGTCGAACAGATTTTGCGCTACGCTGCCGCACACGACATCCATATGTACCGGCTCAGTTCCAACATCGCCCCGTACTTCACCGACCTGACCCGCCCCCAGTTCAGCAACCAACTGGAGGAGGCACGGGACGAATTGGCCGCCGTGGGGGCGTTAGCCCGCGCACTTGATATCCGCCTGAGTATGCACCCCGGCCAGTATACCGTGCTGAACTCGCCCGACGAGCGCATTGTGGAGGCGGCACGGCGCGAATTGCAATACGCCGCCGACGTGCTGGACCTGATGGGCCAGCCCGACGACAACAAGGTGATCCTCCACATCGGCGGGGTCTACGGCGACAAGCCCAGCGCCCTGGCCCGCTGGATCGCCCGCTATCCGACCCTGTCCGAGTGGGTGCGGGCGCGGCTGGTGATCGAGAACGACGACCGGCTGTTCAGCGTGGGCGACGTGCTGGCGGTGAGCCAGGCCACCGGCGCGCCCGTCGTATTCGACAACCTCCACCACAGACTGAACCCCACGCCCGGCCTGCCGGAACGGGACGCGCTGGCGGCGGCCCTCGCCACCTGGCCCGCCGGGCAGACGCCCAAAACCCACTACTCCGACCGCCGCACCGAGCCAACCGAGGTCAAGCGCAACGGCGTGGTCAAGCTGGTCAAACCCTCCGCCGGGGCGCACGCCGACTATGTGGACCCCGCCCGCTTCGCCGCCTACCGCCAGGCCGCCGCCAGCCTGCCCAACTTCGACGTGATGTTCGAGGCCAAAGCCAAAGACCTCGCCGTCCTCCGCGTCATGGCCTACCTTGAGACGAGTGCTGAGTGCTGAGTGCTGAGTGCTGAGGTGATCATAAACAACAACTTGTAATTCCTCAAACCTGATCCCTGATTCCTCGTCCTCATCGCTCATCACTCATTGCTCATTGCTCGTCCCTCATCGCTCATCGCTCGCCCCGTATCTGGTATAATCAAGCATTGTAGTAATGGAGCAGTAGCGCAGGACGTGCCGGAGAGGAGCGTGCGGGTGAAAAAGCACAGCAGCATGGGATGGGGCCTGGCGATCATTTTGGGGTTGATCTTTATCGGCGTGGGCGGGTTGGGGTTGGCGGTCGCGCAGGCCGCATCGGCGGCTAGCGCCGCAGCACCCGCCGTTCCGCCGCCCCCCCCGGCTACCAAACCCGCACCGCCATCTCTGGGCACCCAGGATCAGACCGCGCCGCCCACCGGGATCACGCCCGACCGGCACGGAGGACCGGACCCATTCGGCTACGTCTTTGACGACAGCAGCGAACCCGGCGGCCCCATCTTTAACTGGATTGCCGGGACCGCTGTAATCACCCCCCTGCGGGGTCGTGACGACTTCACGACCACGCTCGGCCTGCCGTTCGCCCTGAATTTCTATGGCGTCAACTACAACAGCTTCATCGTCAGCACCAACGGCAACATCCACCTGTTCGATATCGGCCCCCAGGGTAACGGCGGGCCGGACTACGCCCCCACCTGCCTGCCCAACGCCAGCTATGGGAACGTCCTCGGGATCATCGGACCGCTGTGGGGGGACATGGATTTGCGCCCCCACGGCGATGTCTACACCGGGCTGGTCGGCACCGCCCCCAACCGCATCCTGGTGGTGGAATGGCGCGACGTAGACCTCTTTGATCGGCGCGGGGTCCACCTGACCTATGAGGCGCTTATTTACGAGAGCAGCGGCGGGCCGAATGAGATCCGCTTCCAGTACCTGGATCTCAACGGGCCTGCTACCCACGGCAGCCTCCAGGTGGTCGGCATCCAGAGCTACGACCGCAGCGCCGGGCTATCGTATAATTGCTTCACCGATTCGCTCCAGAACAACCTCGCCGTCCGCTTCCAGGTGCCCCAGGCAGTACTGCTCTAGCCCGGTGCCCTGACGGGCAGTGGCGCGCCCGGCACCACCCTGACCTACCAGGGGCGGGTCATTAACCAGACGGGCATCTCCAACAGTTTCACGCTGAGCCTCAGCGGGGCCACCTGGCCCACCACGCTGGTCCCCACTCAAACCGGCCTGATCAGCGCCACCTACAGCGTGCCGTTCAGCGTCTCGGTCACCATCCCGCCCTGCCTGCCGGTAGGATCGAGCAGCCTGGCGACCCTCCTCGCCAGTTCCGACCGGCCCAATCCCGGCTCCTACACGGCCACGGTGCAGATCAGCAGCACCGTCAACACCAGCGGGGCACTGTTCACCCCGGCCACGCGCGTGCAGGCAGGGGCCCCAGCCACCACGGTCTATTACACGGCGACCCTGACCAACCAGTCGGGCGGCACCACCCGCTATTTGCTCAGTCCCACCGGCAATAGCTGGACAACCACGATCACCCCGACCGATGTCACCCTAGCAAATGCCGCCAGCGTGCCGGTGACGGTGAGCGTGCAGATCCCCGGCGGGGCACCGCTCGGAGCTAGCGACACGGTGACGGTCACGGCCCAAGAAGAGCCGCCCGGCCCCTGCCCTTACGCCGCCCAGGCGGTGTTCACGACCACGCTGGGAGCCTGGACGCGCCGCAGCAACCCTGGCTATGTGCGCGACCGCCACGCACTGATCAGCGTTCCACCCACCGGCCAGGTCTATGCGCTGGGCGGCGAAACGGTGGGCAGCAGCCGCAACCTGCCCATCGAGTCGTTTAACCCGGTGGCGAACACCTGGACCCGCCACGCCTACCTGCGCGTCGGGGTCAGCAATATCGGCGCGGCCCTGCTGGGAAACGATATCTATGTGCCGGGCGGCTACGACGGGACCGGGGCGAGCACCTGGCTCCAGGTCTATCACCCCGCTAGCGACTCGGTGGACGTGATCTACAGCGACCCGCTGCCCGCGCCGCGCTACGGGGCCGGGGTGGCCGCCGTGGGGAACAAGTTCTATGTGATCGGCGGCAGCGACGGGGTGTCCGCCACCCATACCGTGTATGAGTATGATCCGACCCGCCCGGCTACCGCCCGCTGGCTCCGCAAGACCGATATACCGACGGCTCGGGTCTTCCTGGGAGCCGCCGCCGTGGATGGCCTGATCTACGCGGCGGGTGGCAGCCCCGGCGCGCTGACCGACCTGGCGACGGTGGAGATCTACAACCCGGCGACCGATAGCTGGACGGCGGGTCCGCCCCTGGGCACCCCTCGCAGCGGCCTGGCCCTGGTCGGGGTGAATAGCGGCGAGGGCTGCGGGGCCTATGTCTACGCCATCGGGGGCGGCTGGAACAACTATCAGGCCGCTGTGGAACGTTACAGCCCGACCACCAACATCTGGACGACCCTGTCGGACCTGACCCAGGCCCGGCGTTCGCTGGGAGCGGCCTTCTCGGCCAACGGCAATCAACTGGTCGTCAACGGCGGGTGGAACGACTACTACGTGCCCACCACCGAGGCGCTGGGCTGCGGCGGGACCGGGCCGACACCTACCCCCACGCCGCAGGGGGGGTTCGCCTCGCCCACGCCGCCCCCGGCCCCCACTGCCACCGCCACCCCCTGCGCGCTGCCGTTCACCGACGTGCAATCGAGCGACTATTTCTATGCCGGGGTGCAGGGGCTGTACTGCCAGGGCGTCATCAGCGGCTATGGCACCGAGTTCCGCCCCTATGCCAACGCCACCCGCGCCCAGCTCTCCAAAATGGTGGCGCTGGCTTATGGCTGGGATCTGAGCAGCCCCGGCCCGCAGCGCTTCGAGGATGTGCCCGCCGATAACACCTTCTTTGTTTACGTCAACGTGGCGGCGAATCGGGGCATCCTGAGCGGCTATCCCTGCGGCGGGCCGTTCGAGCCATGCGTGGCCCCCGGCAGCCGGCCCTACTTCCGGCCCAACAACGATATCACCCGCGGCCAGTTGACCAAGATCATCGTCGGCGCGGCGGGCTGGCCGCTACTATCCCCTGCCACGGCCACCTTCACCGATGCGCCG
This sequence comes from Chloroflexia bacterium, assembly GCA_038252265.1. Taxonomy (GTDB): domain Bacteria; phylum Chloroflexota; class Chloroflexia; order QHBQ01; family JAICKM01; genus JBBSAN01. Next base: position 1,190 of record JBBSAN010000284.1, on the reverse strand, counting down.
GTGGGCAGCACCTTCTTTGACTATATCGAAACCGCCGTCCGCCACCGCATCATCAACGGCTATGTGGACAACACCTTCCGCCCGAACAACAATGCGATCCGGGGGCAACTCAGCAAGATCCTCTGGAACGCGCTGACCCTCCCGCTGGTGGTCCCTTGACCTCCGGCCACCCGCAAAGGAGTGGGCGGCACGAACCTTGCAACAGCCGTGGGTGGGAATGCATGATCGTTGCCCACCCCAGGCTGTCATCCTGAGCGCCGCGACGGATCTTGCTAGCCATAAGCGGTGCTGAGGTGAACATCTGGCTCTTCGGCAACAATCAAGCGGCCCGAACAAGATCCTTCGCTGCGCTCAGGATGACAGCCTGGAGTAGGCTTACACCGATCGATTTTGCAACAGCCACATAGCAGCGGCAGCGTGGCCCCCCCCATTGACGGTGTGTGATATAATGTTATGCAAAGCCGCGGCAGGGGAAGAGTAACAAATCGGGAGTCGGCCCCGTTCTGAAGAGGGACACAATGGGTCACGCCGCAAGGCGCGCCGAACCCCCAAAACCAGGATGGCTCAGGAGCAGGATTTATGCGTCAACGGCTCGGCTCCCCGAAGCAGTTCACTCCCAAGCGCCGTGCCGGGGCATACCGCAACCTTCCCCTCGAAGGGAAGCCCGCGATGGCCCGCATGTCAACATACGGAGTACCACCTGCGACGGTGAATAATACCGTACTATCGCCTTCCACGACCGCCCCGGCCCGGCCCTGGCCTGTGGCGGCTCAACGATCCCGTCGCTGGCCGTTTGTGCTGGCCCGCATCGGCATTGACGCGCTGTTGATCAACGTGGCCTTCATCGTGGCCTACACCGCCCGCTACGACTGGGAAGTGCTGCGCGGCGTGGTCGCCCCCGAATCATACAAGCCCCTGACCAGCTTCTGGCCGATCGAACTGGCCCTCACCCTGGTCACTCTGGCGGTGTTCTGGGGGCGGGGGGTCTATTCGCAACCGCGCGGTGCCCGCTGGATCGACCAGATGAGCAAGATCTTTGGCGGCACCCTGGTCGGCACCGCGATCGTCATGCTCGGGCTGCTGCTCTTCACCCCGGTGCTGCCCAGCCGCCTCCTCTTCCCCTTCACCCTGGTCGGCATGATCGCCATTCTCGGCATCGAGCGCTTCGCCCTCAAGCAAGTGCGCCTGAT
>JBBSAN010000283.1:0-7905 GCA_038252265.1 Chloroflexia bacterium | reverse complement strand
GGATGCACCACAATATGTAGGAACGCCGCCGAGAAAAAGCATCCAAAATGCCATTTTGGACCGTCGGTTCCCGGCGTGGAACCACAACATGTTGTGGTTGGCATACATCATGATCCGCCATATAGTGGCTGAGTAGTTACAAATATAAAATATAAAATATAATTCCTAAATTCAGATATTAGTTTATTATAACACAGCCCAGGTAGAAGGAATACTGCCGAGTGATCGGCGCGGTGTCCGGGGCGCGGCACGGGCGGATTTCCGGCCAAAATTCTTGACAGCGCCAGGCACGGCGGGGTATAATAGCGGTAATAATGGTTCAGACTGCCTTGTTTCCTGCCTGAGGGGAAGGGACCGGTGGTGGCACCAGCGGAAGGGGGGGATTTTAATCATGGCAGAAATTGTTGTAGGCGATCACGAGAGCTTTGAAAGCGCCCTGCGTCGCTTTAACAAGAAGGTGCAGGCCAACGGCATCTTGTCCGAAGCGCGTCGCCGCGAGCACTACGAGAAGCCGAGCGTGAAGCGCAAGAAGAAAGAAGCCGCCCGCCGCCGCAAGCCCATCGCCGCCCGCACCTAAACCCCATTTGAGGATTGGCCCCGCACCGCAGAGCACCCAGGGATATCAGGCGTTCCCCTCGCCCGCGTCCCGCCGCTCTGCGGTGTTGTTTTCATAATGAGAGAAGTCTAATGACGATTGAAGAACGCTTGATGGCCGACCTGAAAGAGGCGTTGAAAGCCGGGGCCAGTGGCGAACGGCGCAAGAGCACGATCCGCATGGTGCGCTCGGCGACCCACAACGCCCAGATCGAACTGGGCCGCCCCCTGACCGATGCCGAGGTTGAGGACTTGTTGCGCCGCCAGGTGAAGCAACGCCGCGACTCGATCGATGCCTTCCGTCAGGGCGGGCGCGAGGATCTGGCCCAGATCGAGCAAGAAGAAATCGCTGTTATCCAGCAGTATCTGCCCCAGCAAATGAGCGCGGAGGACGTCACGGTGGTGGCCCGCGAAATCATTGCGGCGACCGGTGCCCAATCGATGACCGACATCGGCAAGGTGATGCCGGTGATCATGGAGCGGTTGAAAGGCCAGGCCGAAGGCCGGACGATCAATCAGGTGGTGCGGCAACTCCTCAGTGGTGGATAGAGAAACCAGAAATTAGCAATCAGCAATCAGCAGGCGACCGGCCAGGGTTGTACGCGCTGAGGGTTGCTGAACGGACGGCCCACCTTTTGCAGGAGATGACCACACCCGGCCTACCGGATCAGCGTCTGACTGCTGACTGCTGATTGCTGACTGCTAATTGCTAATTGCTAATTGCTAATTTCTGACTTCTGACTTCTGCATATGCAAGGCGATCCCGTGGCTGATTCCACATCCCCGCCCTTTACCCCCCATCCGCCAGCCCCGCCGACTGTCACCCCCGTGGCAGCGAACGGGCGGATGCCGCCCGCCGACCCCCCGCCGCACCGGGCGGCGTGGCGGCTTGCGCCTGCCTGGAACCTGGCGATCTTCAGTCTGACTCTGATCGTGGGCATGGTGGTGCTGCTGGTGCTGCCGATCCTCCCCAGCCAGGTGGATATCGCCGTGGGGCAACCTTCCCGCGATAACTACCTTGCGCCGCGCTATTTCAAGTATGAGAGTCAGGTGCTGACCGCCCAGGACCGGGCCACCGTGCAGGCCGACTCGGCCAACCTCGTCTATGAACGGAACGATGATCTGGTCGAAAGCCAGCGGCTCAAGCTGCTGACGGCGCTGGGTAGCATCCGCGATATCCTGAGTGGGGTCGAAACCACCCCTTCCAACCGCAAGCACCAGCTATTGCTGGCGGTGCCCGACGTGGGCTTGAGCCAGGCGAATGCCACCGCGCTGCTCAACCTCACGCCCGACGGCTATTCCAATCTGCTGGCCGAGATCCAGGGGGTCTATGACCTGCTGATGCGCTCCAGCCGCATCACCGATACTTCCCAGTTGGAGCGCACCCGTAGCGATCTGTCGCGGCAATTCACCGCCACCTTGCCCTCCGCCGATCGCCTGCTGGCCGCCGACATCCTGCGCCCCTTCCTGGCGGTCAACATGCGCATCAACACCGCCGGCACCGAGGAAGCCCAGCAGAAAGCCGTCGCCGCCGTGCCCGGCCACATGGTCGAGGTGCAGAAAGGCGAGGCAATCCTGCGCGTGGGGCAGATCGCCGATGCGTTGGCGCTGGAAAAACTGGAGAAGGCCGGGCTACGCAGCCGCGATGTGTCCCCGGGCGTGCTGCTGGCCTCCGCCGGGGTGATCACCCTGCTGGTGCTGCTCCTCCAGATCTACCTGTACCGGTTCCAACCGGCGGTGTGGCACAGTGTCAAGCAATTGACCCTGCTGGGGCTGGTGATGCTGGCCCCCATGGGCGTGGCCCGCTTCATGGTGCCCGGCCACGCTGTGCTGCCCTACCTGCTGCCGATGGCGACGGTGTCGATGCTGGTGGCGGTGCTGCTCGATGCCAACCTGGCGATCGTGGTGACGGTCATCCTCAGCCTGGTGATCAGCCTGCTCGCGGTTGGCTCGCTCGAAATGCCTATCTATTACCTGGTGAGCGGGGTGATCGGCGTGTTCGCCCTCTGGCGGGCCGACCGGGCCAACACCTTCGTCGTGGCGGGGGTGTATGTGGCTGTGGGGGCGTTCGCTGCCGCCGTGCTGATGCGTGTGGTGAGCGGCGGCGTGCTGGACCAGAGCGCGGTGACCACCCTGGCGGCGGCAGCGCTGATCAATGGTGGGTTGTCGGCCAGCCTCACCTTTGCCATGTTCAGCGTGCTGGGCAGCCTGTTCGGGTTGACCACGGTGCTGCAACTGCTGGAACTGGCCCACCCCACCCAACCGCTCCTGCGCCGCCTGATGCACGAAGCGCCGGGCACCTATCACCACAGTCTGGTGGTCAGCAACCTGGCCGAACGCGCTGCCGAACTGGTCGGGGCCGACCCGTTGCTGGCCCGTGTCGCGGCCTATTACCACGATATCGGCAAGGTGCTCAACCCGTCGGTGTTCATTGATAACCAGGCCGGCGCGGCCAACGTCCATGACACCCTCGACCCCTATACCAGCGCCCGGCTGATCCGCGACCATGTGACCGAGGGGGTCAAGCTGGCGAACCGCTACCACCTGCCCCGCCGCCTGGTGGACGCCATCCCGCAGCACCACGGCACGAGCCTGATCAAGTATTTCTACCACAAAGCGCTGGAGACCGATCCTACCGTAAGCGAGGCGATCTTCCGCTACCCCGGTCCCAAACCGCAGACGAAAGAGACGGCGATCCTCATGCTGGCCGACTCGGTGGAAGCGACGGTGCGCTCGCTGTCGCAGAGCGGGCGGCTGGTCAACCTGGGGTTGGCCGACTGCAAGAACCCCGACGCTGCGGCCCCCGACACCATCCCTACGGTGGTACGAAAAGTGATCCGTGAGCGGTTGGAAGACGGGCAACTGGACGAATCGGACCTCACGGTGCGCGACCTGGCCCGTATTCAGGAAGCATTTTGCGCCATGCTCTCCGGCATCTACCACCCCCGGATCACCTACCCCGAGCGGCCCACCATCCCGGTGGTGGTCGAGGCCGGGGCGAACGGGACCGGCGGCCACACCGAGAATGGGACCGCGCTCACCAACGGAGCACATCACCACGGCACGGGGACGACGCCATCCCCGGCTCAAGAGGAAGCACCTACCGACCATGAACAACGAATCCCAACCGCGTGAAGCCGCGCCCCCGCCGGGCGGCACGATGCAGGACGACGCCGAGTCGGCGCACCTGATCAGCGTACAGATTGACGAGCCGTTCCAGCCCCACCTCGACGCCGACCGGCTGCACCGCCTGGCGCTCTATATTCTGGCCGAAGAAGGAATCGAAGAGCCGGTCGAGATGGGCGTCGTCGTCACCACCGATGCCGAGATCCATGCGCTGAACCGCCAGTACCTCGGCCACGATTACCCCACCGACGTGATCTCGTTCACCGCCGAACAAGAGGGGGAAGCGCCCGACGCGGCGTGGCTGCTCACCCAAGAAGGCGAGGGCGAACACCCGGCCACCGACGCGCCGGGGGTCAGCTTCCGTTTTGTCGGCCCGCCGGGCTGGCCGCGCTACCTGGGCGATATCGTGATCTCGTATGAAACCGCCGCCACCCAGGCCCCCGAATACAACCACGCCCCGCCTGCCGAGGTTGACGTCTTGCTGGCGCATGGTATACTGCACTTGTTGGGCTACGATGATCAGGCCGACGAACGGCGCGAGCGGATGCACAGTCGCCAGCAGGCCCTGGTGGACGGGTTTGACGGGGAGCATGAGGCCGTCGCGCCGGGGTGACCAGCGGTGCCGTTGCGATCCGATCCGCCGACCCAGCCAGAGGCAGGAATCCAGAGTCGCCGGGAGAATAGAGGCAGGCCTGCGTGAGGGACGCGCCCGATAAGGAAGCTCAAAGCGCCGCGCCCCCCGTGCCCCCCCCGCTCGTGGGCCGGGCGCACACGCTGGGGCGCAGCTTCGGCTATGCCTTTGCCGGGATCGGCTACTGCCTGCGCACGCAGCGCAACTTTCGCATCCACACCCTGGCGGCCCTGGCGGTCGCGCTGGGTGGGGGGGTCCTGGGGCTGGCAAGCGTGGAATGGGCCGTGTTGGCGTTGACGGTCACGATGGTGATAGCAGCGGAGATGGTGAACACCGTGGTCGAAGCAGCGGTGGACCTGGCGAGTCCGGGCTATCACCCCCTGGCGAAAGTGGCGAAAGATGTCGCTGCCGGCGCGGTCTTGATCACGGCCATTGGGGCTGTGGTGATCGGGGCGTGTATATTCGTGCCCCATCTTCTCCGTTAGTAGCCGGAGCCTTATGAAGATCCTGTTCCTCACGCCGCAGATGCCCTATCCGCCGCGCCAGGGAGCGGCCATTCGCAACTGGCACCTGATCAGCCGCATGGCGGCGCACCACGATGTCTCATTGTTGACGTTCGGCAGCCATATGGATGTGCCGGAGTCGGTGGCGGCCTCCTGCCGCCGGGTCGAAGTGATCCCGGTCCCCCACCGGCGGATCCGCAACCGGCTGCGGACCCTGTTTGCCACCCGTCTGCCCGACCTGGCCCGGCGCTTATGGAGTCCGGCTTTCAGCGCCCGGCTCCAGGCCATGTTGGCCGATGACCACTACGACTGGGTGCAGATCGAGGGGCTGGAGATGGCCCCCTATGCCCTTGAAGCACAGGCGAACCGGGTCGCCAGCGCCCACCGCCCGCGCTGGCTGCTGGACGAGCACAACGCCGAGTATGTCCTCCAGCAGCGCGCCTTCCAGACCGACGCCCTCCATCCCGGTGCCTGGGTTGCCGCCGCCTACTCGCTGGTGCAATATGATCGCCTGCGCCGCTATGAGCGAATGGCCTGCCTGGCGGCAGATAAGGTGGTCGCTGTCTCCGACGCCGACCGCCAGGCCCTCATGGCGCTCGACCCCAATATCGAGGTGGCGGTGGTGCCCAACGGGGTGGACCTGTATGAATGGCAGGTGGGCGCGGCGGGGCAAGACGCCGACGCGGCGCGGCTGAACGCCGTGGGACCGCTGGTCGTCTTCGACGGGAGCATGGATTTTCGCCCCAATGTGGATGCGGTCCATTGGTTCGTCCACGAAGTATGGCCGATGGTGCGGCGCGGCGTGCCGCTGGCCCAATTCGCTATCGTGGGGCGGAACCCCACCCGGCGGGTGACGGCCTTGCAGACCGAGCGGGGGGTGGTGGTGGCCGGGACCGTGCCCGACACGCGCCCCTGGGTGGCGACCGCCAGCGTCTATGTCGTGCCGATGCGCATCGGTGGGGGCGTGCGACTCAAGGTGCTCCAGGCCCTGGCGATGGAACGGGCCATCGTCAGCACGACTCTGGGCTGCGAGGGCGTCAACGTCAGCGACGGGGTCAATGTGCGACTGGCCGACGATCCGAAGGTCTTTGCCCAGACCGTCATCGAGCTTTTGCAGGATGAAATCCAGCGGATCGCGCTGGGCCGTGCCGCCCGCAAGCTGGCCGCCGACTATGCCTGGGAGCAGATCGCCCCGCGCCTGGAAACACTCTTGCTCGAACCGGGCGCGCCCCCCCCACTCCCGACCCTTGCCGGGGAACCATCCGCCATCCCGCACTAACCCCATGCCCATCCATTCGCCCGCCACAATCCGCACTCCGCACTCCGCACTCCGCACTCGTCCAGTGTCGCTGGTGATGACCGTGCGCAATGAGGCAGCGTCCATCGAGGCGGTGCTCGATTCGCTGCGGGCGCAAACCCACCCGCCCGACGAGGTAGTGATCGCCGACGGGGGGTCCACCGACGGCACCGCCGCTGCGATCCGCGCCTATGCCGACGGTGCCCCCTGGCCGCTGCGGGTGCTCGATTGCCCCGGCGCGAACATCAGCCAGGGGCGCAACGCGGCCATCGCCGCAGCCACGCACGACCTACTGGCGGTGACAGACGCGGGGGTGCGGCTGGATCCCGGCTGGCTGGCGACGCTGCTGGGGGCGTTCGACGGGGCGGCGGGGCCGGTGGATGTGGCGAGCGGCTTCTTCGCCCCCGATCCGCACACGGTGTTCGAGCGGGCGATGGGCGCGACGGTGCTGCCGGTGCTGGCCGATATCGACCCGCCGACGTTCTTGCCGTCCAGCCGCTCGATCGCCTTCCGGCGCAGCGCCTGGGCTGCGGCGGGCGGCTACCCGGAATGGCTCGACTATTGCGAGGACCTGGTCTTCGATTTCGCGCTGCGGGCTGCCGGGCAACGCTTCCTCTTTGCCCCCCAGGCGCTGGCCTACTTCCGCCCGCGCGGCAGCTTCCGCGCCTTCTTCCTCCAGTATTACCGCTATGCACGGGGCGACGGCAAGGCCGACCTCTGGCGCAAGCGGCACGCCATCCGTTATGGCACCTATCTGGGGGCCGCCGGGTTGCTGGCGCTGGGGCCGGGGCGGCGCTGGCCGTGGGCCTTGCTGGCACTGGGCGGGGCGGCCTATTGCGCCACCCCCTACCGCCGCCTCCGCCCCTGGCTCCGTGGCCTCCCGTCTCTGGCCGCTGCCCAGGCCCTCGCCCTGGTGCCGCTGATCCGCGTCGCCGGTGACGTGGCGAAAATGATCGGCTATCCAGTCGGCGTCCTCTGGCGGCGGAAGAATGGGAAACCGGCAAGGTGAAACGGGCAGCGGCGGCTTGCAGGGTTGCTGCAACCATCCAACCTGGTCTATTCTTGCGGGAGACTGAGCAAGCCTGGTGGGGAGATCGGCCCGCTGATTGACACCGCCCCGGCGGGAATGCTACAATCGACTGAGGCGACAAAGGCTTACTATGTACTACACCACTTACCCAAAAGCCGAAGCACCGGTAGCCGCTCCGCCCCCGCTGGTGCGGACGGGGGCCGACGTTCGCAACCTCCTCTTGCTGGCGGTTGGTTGGGCGGCCTTCCTGCTGATCATCTCGCCGCAACACGAGTACCCGATCATTGACGATTGGATTTATGCCGGGTCGGTGCGGCACATGCTTGATACCGGCACCTTCCAGATGCCCGCCTCGGCGCAGGCCAGCCTGGTGGGTCTGACCATCTGGGGGACGCTGTGGAGCCGGCTTTTCGGATTTAGCTTCACCGTCCTGACCGGCTCGACCCTCTTCCTGGCCGCCATCGCCCTATTTGCCTTCTATGCCCTGGCGCGCACGGTGGGGGTGACGCCGGGCGGGGCGTTGCTCGGCGCGGCGCTGCTCGGCTTCAACCCCCTCTTTGTCCACCTCAGCTACAGCTTTATGACCGACGTGCCGTTCGTGGCGCTGATGCTCCTGGCCTGCCTGTGCACCGTGCGCGGGTGCCAGGGCCGGGGCGTGGGATGGCTGGTGCTGGGCAGCGTGTTCGTGGCTATCGCCTTCCTGATCCGCCAACTGGCCCTCGTC
>JBBSAN010000282.1:0-7972 GCA_038252265.1 Chloroflexia bacterium | reverse complement strand
GCCCGCCGCAGGCACGGTGATGGTCTGGTAGAAGGAGCTATCGCCGGGGGTCTCACCCGGGGGCAAGGAACCAACATGGCCGGAGAAGGTGCCGCTGTGCACCGGATACCCGGCGCCAGAGCTCGCGACGATTGGCGCGGGGGCGGAGTTGTCCACTACCCACGGCGGGAAGGCCCCCGACTCGAAGCCCGGGTTCCCGATCACGTTGGCCTGGCAAACCGTCGCGGTCGCAGTTGGGGTGGCCGTGCTGGGGGGGAGGGTGCCGGTGGCAGTGGGCGTCGGCGTAGCGGCGGTGCAAGAGGGGAACTTGAAGTTGCCGATGCGCGTGCGCCAGTTGAACTGACCGGTGGTGGCGTAATATTCGTTGGTGTACCAGAAGGTGCAATCATCCACCGGGTCCACCGTCATATCGCTGTAGTCGCCCCAGCGGTTGCCGGTGGCGGTCTGGCTGCCGGTCCCGGCGAAGAGGGTCGCTTCCCCCTGCGTCAATTGGTTCACCGGGTCGGTCACCAACCGCCCGGCGTAGCGGAGCTGCGGATTGATCGCCGCGCTGGATGCGTTGAAGCCAAGCGCCAGGTCGCCATTCTTGTCCATTGCCGCGCTGCCCATCCAACGCCAGGTCGTGTCGGGCTGATAGGTACTCTCCTGAAAGACGGTGACCGGCCCCGCCGTCACGTTGCGCAATTCGAACCAGCGTACCCCGGCCACCCCGCCGGAACTGACGGTGTAGTTGCCGACTACGCCTTCGTGCCCGTCGCTGAACTTGCGATAGGCCAGCCGGAACATCAGCCGGTCACCGATGCCGTCCAGCCGCGAGGTGGTGCCGCTCTGGGGCACGCAATTACGGGTGGCCGCACAGAGCGTGGTGAACCCCGCCGCCGCCGGGCTGCTGAACAGGGTAAAGGTGGAGTTGGCGGGAGTGGCGAAGTCCGCATGGAAGTGCCAGACCTTGTAGGCCCCCGTACCGGGCCATTCGACGAACGAGTTGGGGGTCCCGGCGGGCGGGAGGATCGAGCCATCGAGGTCGGCGGGCAGGTAGTAAGGTTCGTTGCTGCCCCCCGTCACGCCGGTGGTGACGAAGGTCGCCGCCGCGCCCGCCAGCATGGCGGTGCGGTTGAAGGCGAACGGCTGCGGCCCCAGGCGGACCGTGCCCGCCGCGTTGAACACGTTGTCGGCCATATAGTACGCATCGGGCCAGACGCTCAAGTGCGGATAGTCGAAGAAGTTGGAGCCGAGGTGGAAGCCATAGCGGTTGTAGGTGCCGGTGGCATCGCTGGTGGTGGAGATGGCGATGCACTCGTCGGTGGGGATGCTGCTGCCCGCGAACTGGCTGATCAGCCAGCGGTTGGCGAGTTGATCATAGAGCACCACCGGGTCGCCCGAGCCATTGTTCTGGCAGACACCGCCGAACCCCGTCCAGATGCTCGTAATGGCGCTCGGCCCGAGGACCGACGCGCCGGTGGTCTTGTTGAAGACCTGATAGCCCTCGTTGACCATCTGGACATACTGGGTCGCGCCCACTTCACCATCGGTGTCGGGCGGGGCACAGCTACAGCCGACGCCGGGAAAGGGGATACCGTCGAAGTTGAGGATGGGCGCAGGCATCACCAGCGGTCCAAAGAAATTCTGGACCACCGTGTCGGGTTTGTCCGCTCGGTTCGAGATGAGGATTCGCGGGTTTTCCGGCCCTTCTTTGTGCGCCGTCTTCGGATCGATGGGGAGCTGCGGCATATCGCGCAGGGGCGGCGACGTATCGTGATGATAATCCTGGCCGACGATCACTCCGCTGCTGGTGCCCACGCTGGGGGGGGCGGGCGCGGCGCGCAGTTCGCTCACCCGCAAACCCCAGGTTACTAAACCGAGGGCCAGCAGTGCCAGGCCCACGTACAATCCCTGCTTAAACATACTTGACACCTTCCTTGTGCTGTAAGCTACGCGGGTCAGGAGAGAGCAGGCACAGCCGCATTCCCCAAGCAGAATGCGGTGGGCTGCGCGAACGGCGTGTCCCGCGCCGTCAGGAACCAGATAGGGAGGGGGCAGCCGGCCCATCGGCGACCCAACAAACACCGCTGGTCATAGGGGGAGGCCCGCCCCTATGACCAGCGGACCCCGCAGAGGTTGCACGCCACCAGGGCGCGGACAATAAAATTCCAGGGCACCGGATAAAAGGGGCCCTGGAGAATCCTGCCGACGCCAACCGCAGCAGTGCGGAGCAAGCGTGTGAAATACGAAAACAGGGTGGGTCTTGGGAGTGCAAGGAGGCACAATCACCACCACTGAGAGTGGTAAACGACCTGTTACTAGCATAGCATAATTCAACAAACGCGTCAATAGTCATACTGCGGCGAAGCGATCCACCAGAACGGTGTGCGGAGCCTTCTTTGAGTCTTTTAGAGAGCACCCGGACCGGTCAAAAGGCGGTCAAGTCGTGCATTCTTCAACTATATGGATCGCATGTACAATGCATGTACATAAATGATCGGGAAAGGGGTGATCCAGCAGCACCATTCGGTCTTGTATAGCCGGGTCAGCGGGCAAAAGGTGACGATCTTGTAAGGAATCTCGTTCCTTACGAACAAGCCGACCCCCACGGTCCCCAGCGAAGCGGGCGGCGCAGCCAGGGCTAGCAGCCTGTCGGAGAGAACCCTCTAGCAGCCTGTCGGAGAGAACCGTCTAGAACCGCCTAACCCCTTGTTCTGCTCCGAACGGCACCCATTTTGGCTCTTTTACGTGGTTTGGTCCAGCTTTTGCGGCCCTCCGCAGCCCCTTTTCCCGGTACCAGGCACAGTTATCCTACGAATACGCTATGGAAACGCTTCAGGTTGTAGGCCAAGCAGACCAAACACCATTCGCCAGCCACCTTGCCCAGCCCGCGCAGCGAGAACTGGCGGAAGCCCAGCACCTCCTTGATGATCCCCATTACCGGCTCCACCGTACTTTTACGCAGCCGGTAGAGCGCCCGCCCCGCCGCCGTGCGCAAGCGGTGCGCCATCTGCTCACGCCTACTCGCCCCCGCCGCCAGGGGCGGCGGCTCCTCCGGCGCAAAATAGGCCCGCCAATCCCGCCCGTGCTCGGCCCGCCCCAACGCAATGTGCGGCTGAATGCCCCGCTCCTCCAAGCCGACCACGTTGGCTTCACTCCAGTAGCCGGTGTCCAAGGCCGCCGTCTCCGGCACCCCCACGGCGCGGGGGCTGCTGTCCACCGTCGGCAGCGCTTCATTCACATCGACCGGGTGGTTCGAGAGGCTCTGCCCCACGATGAAGCGGCTGGCGGGCTCGACCGCCACCGGGCTATTGTAGTGCTGATCAAACCCCCCGTCGCGGCTGTTCTTCATGATCCGGCTGTCCGGGTCGGTGAAGTTGTATTGGTCGTCGTCGCGGGGACCCGGCGTGGACGGGGTCGGGGGGCGTCCGCGCGGTTGGCCGCCCCGCCGCCGCGCCCGGGCCTCCCGCTCCTGCACCTGGGCCGTGTAGGCCGCCTGTTCGACCGCGTAGCGCTCGCGCGCGCGTGCTTCGAGGACCGCTTTGGCCTCGGCCAAGCGCGCTAGGCGCGCGACACGGTCGCCCACCTCATCGGCCAGGACCAAGCCATCGGGCCAGGGGCGGGTGTCGGCCTGGGCGGCGCAGGCCAACAAATCCGCCACCTCCGCCTGCACGCGGCTTTCCCGTTCCAGCAGGCGCTGATAGCTGACGGCTTGGCTCTTGGAGGCATCGGCGTGGATTTTGGTCCCGTCCAGGCTAATGCTACCCAAGCGCAAGACCCCAGCGGCTTGGGCCAGCAGCAGCAGTTGGGTGAAGATCTCCGGTAACAAGTCGAGGAAGGCCACCCGGAACTGGGCCAGGGTATCATGGTCGGGGTGGGTGTTGCCGGCCAGGAAGCGGAAGGGCACTTGGTCGTAGGTCGCCCGCTCGATGCGGCGGGACGAGAACACCCCGCTGGCATAACTATAGAAGAGCACTGCCAGCAGCGTCTCGGGCGCGTAGGGCAGGCCGCCGCGCGAGCCGTAGCGGGCGTAAAAGGCGCGCAAGTCCAGTTGGGCCACCAAATCGGCGACGAAGCGGGCCAGGTGCCCCGCTGGCAATACATCGCGCAAGCGCAGCGTGGAGTCGAGGGTGGCGTCGTAATCCATGGTTTAGAATTGTCGAGGCATAGCGCTATTGTATCATATGCCCGCTGGAGACCCTTCTCTCCGACAGGCTGCTAGGTCGGATATTCCCGATCATTACAGACACCACCACGCCAAGACCGGGGCGCTAATTTAAAGACGTTGCATCAGCCGTGCTAGCTGTAGCAGCGGCCTGGAGAGTTCTCCAGGCCGTCTTTGCGCGATTGCTGTGGTTTCCCAAGACGGGGGCCGCCGCTATCCCGTTACTGTGTCCCCTACCCCGCTAAGCAGGGCACACCGACCGGCCATCCACGCAGCAAAAGGGGGATACCCAGCCACTAGTGGGTCACGCCGCAATTGAGTAGCCATTGATTATGTGCGTAATTCTGCCTACCTGTACCCTGGCTGAATGGCAAGCTATTTGCGGCGTGACCCACTAGTGGCCCTGCCTCCCTGCGGCCTTTAACCTGCGCGGCACATAGCACGAGTAATGCTGGCCCCAATTATCTTTACCTTCGTTCTATCGAATATACAAACCCTATACCTGCTCGTCTAGCATTTCGAGGACGCGATCGGTGGCCTCACGCAGGCGGAGCAACTGCGCCCGGGCATGTTCCCGCTCCTGTTCATCCATACGGGTTGCCCGCTCCGGCAGTTGTTGTAACCGCCGCTCCACATCGCTGGCCCAACGCCAGCCGTCGGGAGGACGGCGGCCCGGTCGGCCCTGCCGGGTGGGGTGAGGGGGCAATCGATCCGAACCGTTCGGATCAGCGGGTAGGGACGGCGTTGAGCGCCCACCGTCGCCGGGGGAAGAAGACATCGCAACCCCGGCCTGATCCGAACCGTTCGGATCAGGTGAGAGCACTCCCCCACTCCCCTCCCAGGGTTCGCCGCGCTCGATGCCCCGGATCGCGGCGCGAATTTGCTTCTGCTCAATCTGCCCGGCCATATAGAGCGTCAGCACCTGGGGATGCTCCGCCGCCGCTATGCGCAACTCCACGTAGTCGGTGCTCTTGCCGATACTGCGTCCAATGACTTCGTTGGTCAGGGCAAATCGCCGCTTGAGCCGCTGCAAGGCGTGGGCCTCGTCATCGAAGCGCAGGCTGGACCGCTGCAAGTTCTCGACCAGGGCCACCTGCTCGGCCTGCTCGTCGGTGTACTCCCGGATCACCACGGGCACCGTCGCTAGCCCAACCACCCGCGCGGCAGCCAGGCGACGCCCACCTGCCACCAGTTGGTAGCTTCCGTCGGGCTGGGGGCGGACAATCAGCGGCTCGTGGATGCCCGCGTCGCGGATGCTGGCCTCTAGCTCTGCCTGGGCGCGGGGGTCGTGATAGGTGCGCGGCTGGTGCGGATTGGATCGAATCTCCGCCGGATCCAGATCGGTTAACGAACTGACCGGGTCCGGGGCATCCCCGGAGACGATCATCTCTAGCGGATTGTAGGTGAGCTTCCGGGACTTGGCAGGCATGGCAGCGCCTTTCTGAGTAGGAGGGGAAATCGGGTGGTTGTTCAAGCCGATGGGTACGCTGCCCCTTACACAGAGTCAGCCCCCAGGCGGGTGGCTAACTCACTCGCGGCGCGGTAGTAGGGTTCATCGGCCCGCGCCGCCGGGCGGGTGGCCGGGAAGACGCTGCGCCGGCTGCCCGCCGCTTCTTTGTAGCGGACCAGCGACGGGATGTGGACCGTAAAGACCTGGGTGCCGAAGGTGCGGCGCAGGAGATCGTCCAACTCGCGGTGGACGGTGAGGGCGCTCCGCTTGGTCAGCAGGTAGCCCACCACCGCCAGGTGCCGGTTCAGGCGCTGCTGGACCTTCTGGACGGCCCGCTGGAGCAGCGTGATGCCCTCAGCCGACCAGCTTTCCGGCTCGACCACCACCAGCACATGGCTCGCCGCCACCAGGGCATTGATCGTCGCTGTGGTCAAACTTGGGGGACAGTCAATCAGGATGAAGTCATAGCGGCTCGCCACTGTCTCTAGCGCCAGGCGCAGCAGCATCTCCTTCCCCGGCTCATCGCGCAGCCCCTCATCGAGCGCCGCCATCCGGAAGCTGCTGGGGAGGATATCCACCCCTTCACTGGTCGGCTGGATCGCCTCCGCCGCCGCACATTCGCCAGTCAGCACCTCGGCCACCCCCTGCCGGGCGTTGCTCACCCCGAAGCTGGAGGAACAGTTGGCCTGATAATCCATGTCCACCACCAGCACCCGGTAGCCCAATAATTGCAGGGCCACGCTCAGGTTGATCGCGGTGGTCGTCTTTCCGACGCCGCCTTTCTGGTTGGCAATTGCTATCGTCCTGGCTGGCATAGAGGCTCCTTCTGGTGCGGGTGGGCGGTGCTAAGCAAAACACCGGCAATACAGGCTTACATAATAGTGTCGCTCTTATCATATATTTAGTTGTTCTTCTTGTCAATGGAACCCATTCTAATCGTGTTGATCGGGCTGATCGCAACATGCGCGGTCATTGTTGGGCACCGAGGAAGCAGGAACAAGCTGATTGACACACCCCGTCCCCTCGCTTATACTGAAACCTGGGTAGCGAACAGCGTACTCCGTCAGGGGGGGCGATGATCCAGCCCCAGCACCGGCCTACTGGATCGACTACGCGCCAGGGGAAGGACCAGCGGTATGGCAAAGACCGCCACAACACCCGGATTAACCTTCACGCAAGCCTGTGAGCGGCTGGGGATGGCCCCCGCCGATCTCGCCCACCTGCGGGAGCAGGGGTTGGTCGCCTGCCTGCACCAGCAGGGCCGCCAGGTTTACCCGGTCGCCGCGCTGGATCTGACCAGCCAACTGCTGGCCCTGGGGCACAGCCGTGGCTGGGGGCCGCCGACCCTGGCCTGGTATGCGGATCTAGTCTTTGCCGCCGAGGTCGGGCGCGCCATCCTGCTGCCTACCACCGGGCCAGACGCGCCCCTCGCCGCTGGCCCGGCCACCTGGTTGGAAACCCCCTATGCCGCAGCAGTTCTGCGCGATCTGCAAGGTCCGCCCGCCGGGACCGACGCCCTGCTGGTCACCCTGTTACGCAGCCTGCTGGCGATCAATATTGGCGAGAGCCAGTTCTGGCCCGACCGGCCCGCCCTCGGGCGCTCGGCGCTCGCCCCGATTATCACCCACCTGGAAGCCGCCGGGACACCGATCCTGGGGCAGGGGGCCGCCATCGCCCGCGACGCCGGGCCGATTTTCATGGGCCTGCTGCTGGCGTTTACCACCATCGCGCCGCCGATCAGCCCGGAAGCCCGCCAGTTGGTCCAGGCTGCCCAGACCCGGCTGCACGGGCGGCCTGCCGCCGAGGTTACCATCCCGCCGGAAGAACAAACCCGCATTTCGACCGAGAATCTGGTGGCCGTGGACAAGCTATACGCCGCGAAAGCGACCGAGATCCACACGCCACCCCCGGCCTGGGATCTCCAACTGGGCGTCGTTTCGGCCCAGAAGCGGACGATCACCCTCCAGATGCATCTTCCCCTGGATTACCCCCAGGACACCATCGATAACATCATCGATCTGATCCGGCCCTATGTCGGGGCATATGGGGCGCGGGTTATTCACCTGCTCTACGAAATCGCCAATGACGCCCCCTACTGGCGGCACCCGCTGATCACTGTAGATACAAACGACTTGCTGGACCGGCTCGGCGCGAAACGCGACCCGCGCGGCATTCACCGCTCCAAAAACCGCGAATTGCTGCGGAATGTCTTGAATGTGGCGCACGGCCTCGAAATCGTGGGCGAGTATACCACCTGGGAAGAAGGCCACCCGGTGCGCAAGGCGATGCGGAAAACGGTCCTTTCGTTGATCGGGGCAACGTTCGATGCCGAGGAAAGCCAGAGTCTGACGACCGAAGAACTGTTCCAGCGCGGT
>JBBSAN010000281.1:0-8016 GCA_038252265.1 Chloroflexia bacterium | reverse complement strand
GCGGCGCACGCATGGACATAGCAAGCCTCCGGTCGGGCGATAGTCTGAGGGTCGATTAGCCTGATCTTACGCCAAATATCCCGGACTGCCAAGCGCGCTAAGTCCCTGCAAGGCTCTCAGTGAGGGTTCGCCAGCGGTATCACTACAGGGTCAAGATGCTGTGCGTCGATCATAGCAGGATCCTTAATATGCCGGAGGAAGATCGTCTAAAACGAAGTCGCGCGATTTCGCGCGTGAGGGTATCACGATTCGCACTCCAAATCCTAAAAGGGTCCGGATCGTTGGGGGCTGTGATACTCGATGTACCATAGGTCCGACCGGATATTGTACTACATTTTGCCGGTGGCGGTCATGATTGTGGCGCACCCATCATAATCGTGCGTCAGATCTAACAGCTTATCGCTACAGGCTTTTTGTATTTTACGAGCACGGGCTTTCACCTCATCTGTGTTTTGTGCCGCCATGAACCGCCTCTCCACCGACCGGCGGGCAATTGGTACACTATACACCCTGTAGTGTACTGCTGGCGAACCCTCCGTGTGCGGGCCGCTGCCGAGAAATACCTGTGAAGTCTTAAGATTTGCGGCGCGGGGCCGTGGCACGCACGGTAGCGGCTTCTGCGCCTCTGTGCCGAAATCGCGCCGTGTGGCTAGGTTAATTTGCCGTGGCCCGGTGCCGGCAATGACCGCATACGTTGCCTACAGCGGTCTGCAAACGGCGTTTTGGACCCACGGAGACCCTTGCTCATGGGCGAGGCGCTGAACAGGAGTTCGCCAGCAGTATCCTGTAGTGTGCGGATTTGGCGTACGCGGCCGGAGCACGCATAATTCTATGATCATCTATAGGTCGCCCGGCATAGCTCATGCCCTGCATCCGGCCTGATTTACTTCTTTATCGCTCAGCTCTTCTCGCTACTGCTAGACTTATTCGCCGTTAACCCTAGGTCGGAGCGCCATAAGGACCTGCAAATCCTGCTGCTGCGTCAACAAGTCCGCGTTTTGCAACGTCCGCATCCTCCCCCACCACAAATCTCGCGCTGGGAAAAGTTCATCTTGAGGGTGTTGCTACACAAACTTAAGCACCTCACTCAAGACGCCAAATCGAAGCTCAATCAGACGATGCGGCTATTCAAACCAGCCCCCGTCCTCACGTGGCATCGCGCGTTGGTGGCTCGCAAATGGACCGTCAAGCAGCAGCCTTTTATCCCCCGCCGCAAAACTGATCCTGAATTGATTGAGTTACTCATGTTACGCAGCAAGGGCGACCGGCTGGAGTTGCCGTAGCTCCACAAAGGCCAGTTGTAGCGCGCGGAAGTGGAGCTTGGCCTTGAGGGCAAAGTGGTTGAGCTTGTGCTTAGTTTTGAGCAGTTCCAGCTTGATGTAGCCACACAGCGCCGCGAACAGATGATTGGTCTGCGTCCGTACCGTGCGGGTGGGCGACTTTTCCAGCGCTGCGTTCTGTTTCAACGATTTGTGATACGGCTCCACGTTCCACCGTTTACGGTAGATGGTGGTCATGGCGGCGGCATCCAGGTGCACATCACTCGTCACTAGATATTGGAGGCCCACACTGCCATCTTCGTTTGCGAAGACTTGTTTGGTCAGTGCCAGCGGAAAGTCTACGGCTTCTAAGTAGACCATCTGCACCATCCCGGCTTCTAGTGATAGGCTCGGCACACTCACATAGCGCCCGTGCTGTTTGTCGATGGCGCTGACCGCCACCTTGCGATTGCTCTTGATCGGCATGATAAATTCGCGCTCAATGGTGTGGCGCACGAACATCATGTTCTCGGCGGAGGCATACCAGACGTCATTGAGCACGTAGCGGAAGCGCACCCCGTTGGCGTGGGCTTGGCGCAGTAGCGCTTGGTAGTGCTCATTCTTACTAATCGGCGAGCGGCGCTTGGTTTTGCCGTCCTTCTTGTCCACGTAGGACTCGGTCTTGGCGACGAGGCGAAAGCCGACGGGCAGGGAGACATCTGGACCCGGCGCATGATAGAGGGCGCTAAGGAAGTTGATCCCTTTGACGGCGCGGCCTTGAGCATGATCGTAGTGCCACGCGATGATGTCGTTCTCATCGGTGTACGGCTTTTCGGCAATACTGTCATCGACAATGAGCACGCCCTCGTCCTGCTCGATGGCCCGCACATGGGGTTTGACCAAGAGCCACAGGTCGGCGCTGGTGAAGTCGCTCCCGCCGAGAAAGCGTTGGATGCGGTCGTGACTGACCGCGCCGCCGAGTAAGGCGGCCAAGCCGGTGCCAGTCGTGGCCCCGAAGGAGCTAATCAGGTAGTCGCTGTAGAGATCGAGCAGGTCTTTGTCAGTCATACCGCTAGTCTACCATATTCCCGTAGTGCGTAACATGAGTGAGTTATTGTTACGATTGGCGCAAGCGAACCCAACGGGGGGTTATCGCCGCTTGCATGGCGCACTGCTTAAACTTGACTTTGCTATCGGCCGCTCGATGATACGCGACATCCTCAAGCGCCAACCTGGGTCACCCGCGCCGCAACGATCGGGAGCTGGCACGACTTGGCGCGATTTTCTCGGCCCCTATAAAGACCAACTCCTGGCCTGCGATTTCTTCACCGTCGAAACAGCCTGGTTCAAAACCCTCTACATGTTTTTCTTTATTTTTGTTAGGAAGCCGCACGGTTCATTTTGCTGGCTGCACCGACCATCCCACTGAGGCATGGGTCACTCCGCAAGCGCGTCAGCTAACCCGGACGTTGCCAGATGAGCACAAAGCCATCAAATTCCTGATCCAGGACTACGCTGCCAAGTTCACCACCAGCCTCAACACCGTGTTTGCGGCTGAAGGTGGGGAAATAATTCGCACGCCTTACCGGACGCCCCAAGCCAATGCCTTCGCCGAACGAGGGGTACGCCGCGCTAGATCAGAAGTGCCCGACCCGGTATTAATACTGAACGAAACACATCTGCGACGGGTAACAAAGGAGTATAGCGAGCATTACAACCGGGCCAGACCGCATCAAGGTATGGACCAGCGCTGTCCTATTCCCATCGACCGAGTTGCTCGCCAGGGCGTGGTACAACGACGGGACGTGCTTGGTGGCGTTATCCCCGAGTATAGTCGCGCTGCCGCATAAAGCGCACGACAAGTGCCGATAACAAAACCGCACCATACAGGCTTCGCGACCCGTCGTATGGGCTTGCATCGTTTGCAGAAGCAGATTGATACGATGACCGTCGGCGGCAAACGGATCCTTCACGTGTTTGCGTCACTGGCCGCATTCGAGCGTCATCTCATCCGCAAGCACACCACGGCGGGATTAGCAACGGCCCGGGCCAGCGGCTGGAGCGGTGGGCTCCCACCGGGCGTGAACCAGCAGAAGCAGCAACCGATAAGCCGTTGCCGCCTGGTATAATCAGCGGGGTCGGCGCGATGGTACGCAGCACAGCGACCGAGGACAGAGCAAGCTCAAGCACTACGGCACGCGATGGGCCAGGGCGAACGTCACCATCCTCCGTAAAGCACCCCGCCAGGGGTGTGGGGGTGCACATCCCTGGCGGCGTTATCGCTCAGGAAGGACGTGCAAAACCGGCCCCCCCTGCCCTTGCGGTGCAGGCCGGGTTGTGGCAGAATTAGCTGGGCAGGAGGCCCCGCAGCCTCCGGCACGCCCCTGCGAGCAGCCACGCGCCCCGCGTGCCGGGGGCGCTCCCCATCCCGATCACGCCGCCACTCTGCCAAGGAGACCCATCCTATGATCCCTGCCACCCCCGATTCGCCCCGGCTCCGCTATTTACGCGGGCTACTCGACCGTAATGACCACCTGCTCCTGCCGCTGGGGGTGGACGCAGCGGCCACCTCGCCCGTCCCGTTGGCGGCTATCGCCCAGCCCTTGCGCTTGCGGTTCGATCCGTTGGCCGCAGTGGATCTCCCCGAACTAGGAGTGGCTAGCGAGGCAGCGGACGACGAAGACGACGAAGACGACGAAGACGAGGAGGATGAGGGCCAACCGCGCCGCCTGCGCGTCCCCTCGGTGGGCGAGGCGCTGGCCCACAGCCCGGCGGGGCGGATGATCGTGCTGGGCGAGCCGGGCAGCGGCAAGACGACCGCACTGCGGCAACTGGTGCGCCACGCGATCACCGTCGCCGCTGCCGATCCGACGGCCCCTCTCCCGCTGTACCTCAGCCTGCCCGACCTGGCCCCGACCCCCGCGCTGGAATGGACCGATCTGGCCCGCCTAGGGAGCAATGGGATGCCGGAGAGCGCCACGCTGCTGACCGAGGCCGGGGCCGAAGGCCACCTGCTCGTCTGCCTGGACAGCCTGGACGAGGTGGCCCCTGCCGCGCGCTCCCTGTTGATCGCCCAGATCAACCGTTGGGCTGCCCAGGCAGGCAACCAGTGGGTGGTCGGGTCGCGCTTCAGCGATTATAAAGGGGGGCAATTCGCGCCGGGGCAGTTTAGCGAGTGGGAACTGGAGCCGCTAGACCCTCCGGCGCAACGCTTGCTGGCGGCGCGGCTGCTGCCCTTGTTCCACCCCGGCCCGGCTCCCCTCCCCGATCCAGACGGCGCGGTGACCGCCTTCCTGGCGGCGCTGGGTGCCCATCGCCGGGCGGGGACCTGGCGGGCCAACCCGTTGCTCTTTACCCTGGCGGCCCGTGTTTGGGGGCAGCAGGGGGACCTACCCGGCAGCCGAGCCGCGCTCTATCGTCTGGGCCTGGAGGCATTACTAGCGGCCCGCTTGCCCGACCCGGCCCAGCGGGCGACGGTGCGCCCGATCCTGGCGACCCTGGCTCTGGGGTTGCAGCGCCGTGCCGGTCGGGTATTCACCCGCCCCGATCTCCGGGCCGCCCTGCCTCCCACCCTGCCCGACGCGGCCCAGCAAGAATGGGCCGAGGCGGTCCTGGCGAGCGGGGTGATCGCTCCGGTGAGTACGGAACCCGCCAGCTACCGCTTCTATCACCAGACATTTCAGGAATACCTGGCCGCGCTGGCCCTGGCCGCCGCGCTGGTCGATCCCGATCCGGCGCGGGCGGCACCAGCCTGGGACGAAGCGTGGGCCAAACGCCAGTACAGCCGCTGGACCGAGGTGCTGCAACTGCTGGTCGGGGTGCTGGTGCAGGAACACGGCCCGGCGGGGATCGCCGTCGCCCTGCACTGGGTGCGCGACCTGCTGGGCCAGCGGGCCACCCCGGCGGGCGATCCAGGCGATCTCGGCCTAACCCTGGCCTTGCGGTCGCTGGGCGAGATCGCCGCCGCGCCACACGCCTGGCCTGCCGCCGACGCGGAACACCTGGCGGCGGTGCTCGATGCCTGGGTTGCCGCCGTGCTGGATCCGGGACGCAGCCAGCGGGCCGAATCGACCCGTCGCTTGCGTGGGCTGGCCCGCGAGATCGGACGGCTACGGCTGCCGGGGCTGGAGCAGGCGCTCGCCCCGCTGATCGCGGCGGTGCGTGGGCCGAGCGACCGCGCCCGCGCCCTGGCCCTTGATCTGCTGGCCGACCTGGGGCCGGGTGCGCCGGTCGCCCCCTTGCTGGTGGCCCTGCGCAACAAGGACGACAGCATCCGCGACACGGCAGCCTATGCCCTGCGCGACCGCGCCGCCGACGTGCCGGTGGCCGACCTGCTGGCGGCGCTGGGCGATTCCAGCCGCTGGGTGCGCATGTCGATCGCGGGCGCCCTGGGGACCCTCGGCGCGCAGGCCCCGATCGCCGCCCTGGTGGCGGCGCTGGGCGCTGCCGACCCCGACACCCGTCGGGGCGCGATCGGGGCGCTCTGGCACCTGGCTGCCGCTGCGCCGCTGGAGCCGGTGGTCGCCGCGCTGACCGATGCCGACTGGGAGGTCCGGTCGGAGGCCCCGGCGGTGCTGGGGCAAATGGGGGCGCGGGCGGCAGAGGCCAGCCCGATCGCGGCGCTGGGCCAGGCCCTACTCGAAGGCGACCGGGTGGGGGTGCGCATCCCGGCGGCTGCCGCCTTGCAGACCCTGGCCCCCCTTGCCCCCCCCGCCGTGCTGGTCCCGATCCTGCTGGCGGCGCTAGGCCTCGAAGACAACGAGCCGCGGGGCACCGTGATCGCCACCCTGGCCGGACTTGGCCCCTTGGTGCCGGTGGAGGCCCTATTGGCCCTACTGGATGCGGGTACCGCCCCAGCAGCGGGGGCGGCGGCTGCCGTGCTCGGCCAACGGGGGGATTGCGCCCCGGTGGCGGCGCTAGAGGCCCGGCTGGCCGCCGCTAACCCGGTGACGCGGGACGGGGCCGTGTGGGCGCTGGGCTGGTTGGGCGACCGCGCCCCGCTCGATCCCCTGCTCCGCGCCCTGAAAGACGCCGATGCGACCGTGCGCTCCAGTGCCGTGGTGGTGCTGGGGCGGTTGGGGGCGCGCGTCCCGCTGGCTCCCTTGCTCAAGGCGCTGCGCGATCCGGTGGTTGAGGTGCGTGATGCGGCGCTCCGGGCGGTCGCCCCACGCGCCAGCGAGGTGCCGCTGCGGGCCTGGCGCGCCGCGCTCAACGACCCGGAATACCCGATCCCCTACACGGTGGCCGAGGTGATCGGCGGAGCCGGGGCGCAAGCCCCGATCGAGGACCTGCTGCGCTTTGCCCGCCGCGCCGTCCGCGACGAAGACGAAGACCTGACGCAACCGCTGGGCCGGTCGCTACAGACCCTCCGCGCCTATCTACCCAGCGACCAACTGGTGACGATGCTGGGGGACCGGCGCAGCGACACCCGCTATGTGGCCGAGGGGGTGCTGATCAACCGGATCAATGCCGGAGACCGCGACATTCCGCTGACGGCCCTAGCTACCCTGGCGACGGATCGGCGGGAGGCGGTGCGCGCGTTGGCGGAGGAGATCCGCACGCGGTTGGTGGGGGTGGACCCGGCGGTGTACCTGGCCGCGCAGGTGGCCGAGGCCCGCCGCCGCCAGCACGTCGCCGATCAGCAGGCGGCGCTTGACGGGCTGGGGGGGTTGGGCGCGGCGGCCCCGCTCGCCCCGCTGTTGGCCGCGTTGGCCGACCCCGAACCCGCCGTGCAGGTGGCGGCGCTGGGGGCGCTGGGGCAGATGGGGACCGCCGCACCCGCAGCGCCGCTGCTGGCGGCCCTGCGCAGCACCGACCCCGCCGTCGTGGCCGCCGCCGCTGCGGCCCTCGGCGCGCGTGGGCCGGAAATACCGATTGCCGCGCTGGTCGCCGTCGTGCTGGCGCCGCCCGAAAGGCGCACCGGCTATTGGTATCGGGCCCGCGCCGCCGCGGCGACCGCGCTCCTCCCGGTGGCCGATCAGGTCCCCGACGCCGCTTTGCTGGCCGCGCTCGATGATGACGAAACGGCGGTGCAGGAAGCCGTGGTGACGATGCTGGGCGGGCGCGGCGCGGTAGCCCCGGTCGATGCCCTGATCGCGCGTGTTCAGGCAGCGGCCAAGACCGACCGGAGTCCGATTGTGACGGCGGGGCGGGGAGCCGCCCGCAGCCTGGGGCGGCTGCGGGCCGCAGCGGGGGTACCCGCGCTGATCCAGGCGTTGGGGAACAAGAGCGGCATCCGCCGGGAGGCGGCCTATGCGCTGCTGGACATCGGCGGCCCGGCATTACCCCAGGCCCGCCTGGTCGAAGTAGTCAAGGTGACCGGGGAGTTTCAGCACGGTCCCGATTTCCTGGCCCTGGCCGCGCTGGGCGACCGCGCGCCCCTGGATCTCTTGCTACCCGGGCTAGAAGGGCCACGGTGGGAGGCGCGGCAGGGGGCGGCGCGGGCGTTGGGCTACCTGGCCGCACGGGCACCGGTCGAACCCCTGGTCGCGGCGTTGCATTATCTCAAAAAGGGCGAGGAGTGGGAGACGGACCAGGCGCGGGCGGCAGCGTTGTGGGCGCTGGGGCAGGTGGGCGACCGCGCCCCGGTGGACGAAATCGTGGCCGCCCTGGAGGACCCGGGGAAAGGGGTCCGCGAAGCGGCGGCGCAGGCCCTGGGTGCCCTGGGCGACCGGGCACCGCTGGAGCCGCTGGTGCGGGTGTTGCGCGGCGATCAGGAGCCCGAGGTGCGGCGGGCCGTCGCCAGGGCGCTCGTCGG
>JBBSAN010000280.1:0-8047 GCA_038252265.1 Chloroflexia bacterium | reverse complement strand
TGCGCAGCCGCCAGCAGCCCTTGCCGTTGGACATCGATCTGACCGGCCGCCCCGTCAGTTCGTCCAGCCAGACCTACCCCGAGGCGGCCTTTGGCTATATGGACGGCCAAATCCGGCTCGGCTACCAGGTGGCGACGGCCTGCCTGCAAACCGCCTTGTTCGGTCGCCAATGGTTGGTCGGCCAGCAACATCCCGGCGATACGGTGTCCAGCTCCTGTCTGGCCGCGTTGCTTCAGGCAGCCGAAGCACGCCTGGGGTGTCATCCCCGGCGGCGCGCCGAACTCTTGGGCACCCGCATGACCGCCCAACAGGCGCTGCTGACCGCGACGACGCAGCGGCTCACGGTCCTGGCCGAGCAGGCGCACGGGCTGGGCCGCGATCGGGAGCAGACCCGGCGCGACCTCCAGGTCAGTCAACGGCGCGTGACCATCTTGCAGGATGCGCCGGATGGCCGGGCCCATGCCGGGCCCTTTGGTGCCCTGACCCAGCAGGTGCGGCGGGTGCAGCGGCTCGAACGCCGGGTGGAGCGCCTGCGCGCCCAGCAGGAAAAAGTGCTGCGGCAGGTGCGCCAGACGCACGCGGAGCGGACTGCCGCTGCGGCTACCTTGGCCGCGCTGACGGCTCGGCACGCCCAGTTGGCGGCAGAGAATGCGCAGCAGCCCGACGCGCCACGCTGCCGCTTACGCATGGATGCGGGCTTTTGTAGTGGCGAGAATCTGGCACTGGCGTTGGAGTTGGGCTATGACCTGGAGACCAAAGCCGCGCACCCCGCCGTGGTGCGGGCGCTGTTAGAACAGGTCAGCCCGGAAGCGGCCTGGACGCGGGTGGGCCAGAATGCCGAGATGCTGGGCGGGACCAACTATTATATACGGACCTGCCCCTACCCGCTGACGGTCGGCCTGGAACGGTTTCACACGCCGCAAGGCCTAAAGTACAGTGTGTTGCTGCGCAATCAGGAGGATCCGACCACGTCGTGCCCCGATTTGCGAGAATGGTTTAGTAGTTATAACGCCCGGCAGACAATCGAAGCGGGCTACAAACAGGGCAAAACGGTGTTCAAGGTGCAGCACCTGTGGAGCCGTAGTCTGGTCGGCATGCCGATGCAGGTGGGGCTGACGTTGTTTGCGGCCAATTTTGGGCAATGGGCGCAGGAGTGGGTGGCGGCGCGCGTGATCACTCCGCAGGCGGGGATCGGGCAGGCGCTGCACAGCACCAAATACCTGGTGCGGGTGGCGGCCAACAGTCCGGCGCTGGTGGAGCAGGAGCAGGGGCAGGTGGTCGTGCGCTTCAGCCCCCTGAGCAGCTTGGCCGGAACGGTGATCCACTTGACGGGTCCGCAGCCGGTACAACTGGCATTGGATCTGTATGGGGGTGCTCATTGCTGATCGCCAAAACATGATTTGCTCTCTGGTTGCGCGAAAGTTACGCTAATAGGGCCGCAGACGGGGACGGATGGCGAAGCCATACGGAATCGGCGTCTGGTTGACCGCCGCGGCACGGTCGAACGCCCTGAGGGTCTGGTCCAGTAACACCGCTACGTCCGTCCGGCTCAGGTGGGCCGATCCCATCAGGGTGAGTGCCGCCTCGTGCAGGTCGGGTCGCCCTTGTGCGGCACGGTCGAAGCGCAAAACTGGGCCGCATGCGCTGGGGCTTCAACAGCGATCAGTGGAGGTCGAGATTACGCCTGCGTAGTCTATCCGCCCTACTTGCCCCACTCCCGCGCGGCTGTAACCCTGTGCATGCACTCGGTATTGACGCGGCTCCGGCAGGGGGGAATCTGCATCACCGCTACCGCCCGCGAGTCGCCGGGCGCCGGTGGGTGAGCGCATCCAGCGTGACCGCCAGAAGCAAGACAATGCCGGTAATCAGCAGCTTGACCGAGGTTGGCAGGGCTAGTAGATCCATCCCGTTGGAAATCGAGCCGATCACCAGGGCACCGAGCAGCGCACCCCACACGGTGCCCCGCCCGCCGAACAGGCTGGTTCCCCCGATCACGGCGGCAGCGATCGCATTCAGCAACAGGTCAGCACTGCCTGACGACTGGTTCACCGCCAACTGCCGCGCACCGCCGAGGATCCCGCCCGCTGCACCCAGGATGGAACACAGGGCGAAAACCGAAATACGCACGCTGTCCACCGCAATGCCCGCCCGGCGGGCGGCCTCCGCGTTGCCGCCGATGGCGAAGAGATGGCGTCCCCAGCTTGTGCGCTGCGTTAACCAATCGAAGATGATCAGCAGGCCAATGAAAATGATCACCGCCGAGGGCACGCCGCGATCCGCATTGAAGACGACGATGGCGGCTAGGATCGCCAGCGCGCTGATCAGGCGGCGGCCATAGACGATCACGAAGGACACGGCTCGTGACCCCCCGCCGTGGCGCAGGTGCGGGTCGGCCAGGCCGGTGCCGAGCAGGATCGCAATAAAGCAGATCGCCACGATCCAGCCGACCAGCGGCGACACGAAGGTGCCGGCGAGGCCAATGATAAACGGATCGCGCAAATTCACCGTGCCCGTGGTGCCTAAGACGAGCAGCAGTATCGCCTGCCAACTGAGGAAGCCGGCCAGGGTCACGATAAACGAGGGCACG
This sequence comes from Chloroflexia bacterium, assembly GCA_038252265.1. Classification (GTDB taxonomy): domain Bacteria; phylum Chloroflexota; class Chloroflexia; order QHBQ01; family JAICKM01; genus JBBSAN01. The sequence continues at coordinate 5,460 of JBBSAN010000280.1, read as the reverse complement.
CGCAGCCGCGTGATCCAGAACCCTTGAAACAGCCCGATAACCAACCCAGCAAGCAGGCCGCTGAGGACGGCCAATGGACCGGGGACCCCGTTCTTGACGTTCAGCACCGCCATGATCGCCCCGCAGAGGCCACTGACCGCGCCAATCGAGAGGTCGATTTCGCCGATCAACAGGATCAAGGTGATGCCCAGGGAGATCGTGCCTATCGCCACGATTTGCAGCAGCAGGTTCGTCAGGTTGAGGGGGCTGAGAAAGTTAGGATTGGCGATCTGGAAGATGATCCAGATCAAGAACAGGCCGATAATGATCGGGACCTGGCCGAGGTCGGCACGCGCGACCCGGCGGCGCAGCACTTCCAGGCCCGACCGGTCTTGCGGCTCAGGCGCATCCAGCTGTGGGTCGTTGAGCCGGCTAGGCATCAGCCGGCTCCTTGGGCACGCCCGCGCCCCGGCTCCCCCACCTAGTTGAGTCCGGCTGCCGTGCAGGCGGCGGCAAAGTCGGGGGTGCAGATTTGCGGCACACTCCAGAACCCATCCTTAGACCACCGTGTCCTTGAGGTTAGCTTTGGTCACTGCCCCCGGCGTTAAGAGGATCGCCAGCACGTTCGCCATCCCGTTGTTCACCTGATTATTGAGGAGGCCAGCAGGCACCCCCGTCGGGTGCGGGGTGCCCACCAGCGCCTGGAGCAGGCGCAGTCCTTGTAGCCGCCCCACCTGCTCATTGTCGAAAGAGCTATAATAGTTGATCGGGGCCGCGCCTTTGATCAACCGATCATAGGAAATGATCGGCACCTTCTGCACCTGGGCCAGGTCGGCGAGGGCCGCCGCCGCTCAGGCACGAGTCTGTCCACTGGGATCGTGGTCCCGGTCAACGGCTGCGGGAGTGATCCGCAGCCCCTCGATGAACAGACGACGGACTCCCGCCGCGATCCGCTCCCGGCTGAAGCCGCGCTGCCGCTGCTGGAAGGCAAAGAGAGGCGGCTCGATCGCCGCAAAGATCGCGTCGGCGGTAAAATCCAGATCGAGATCCGCCACCTCTCCGCCCAGTACCGCCTCGACAAGCAGGTCCCGGATACGGGTATGGAGCCAGAGAGCGAAAGGATTATGGAAGCGGTCGTCACCGCGCGGCCCCACCGCCCCGTCATACATCGCAGTCAGCAAGGGAATATGCGTCTCGGTCATGACCAGTAGTTCGGTAAGCAGCCGTTCCAGGCGCAGCAGGGCCGACGGGGGGGCCGACGGGCCGTCCGTCAGCGTGTTGATCTGCGCTTGGAACGCTGTCAGGTCCGTCTGTAGCAGCGCTGCACAGAGCGCGCCTTTGTGAGCGAAGCGCCGGTACAGCGTTCCCTGCCCTACCCCGGCCTGGCCGGCGATCTGCTGCATACTGGTCGCCGCGACCCCCTGGATGGCGAACAGGTGCTGCGCCGCCGCCAGGATCTGGGTGCGGTGCTCGGCAGCGTCGCGGCGCTCCGGGCGGCTTACCGGTGCCCTGCACGATTCATCACTCATCGTATGGCGTCTTGCGCTCCTTCTGCGCGCCAGCAGGTAGAGGCCAGCTAAATTTGACACGCGGACCGATGTCCGCTATTATCCGTAATAAGCGGATACTTGTCCGCCTTATTATACCAGATGGGCCAAAACCCGGCGTGCGCTGTAAGGCGGGTCCTGCACAGTTCGGCGTGCGACGGCACGCACAAAGGAGCGCCTTGCTTGACAGTTATGCTACACTGTAGTCACGTTCTTATCCAGAACGTCCGCTGCCGCACCGCCCCAGCGTTCCAGACCAGCTGCCTGGCCGGCGCGCCATCGCTAGCAGGTCGGTTGACCCAGCGGCACAAGGCATGACTAGCAGATTCCAGGCACCATAAATTACCCCCAGCCGCGCAGCAGGCTCCGACGGCAGCACCCGCCCTGAACGGCCAGCGGGGGTGGTTTCGAGCCTGTCGGGCCTAGTTACTAGAGTATGATGATCGAGCCAATCCTCCGTTGTAGCAACGTCTCCAAAAGCTTTGGGTCGCTGCCGGTGCTCCGGCAGATCAGCTTCACGGTCGCGCCCGGCGAGGTTGTGGGGCTGGCCGCGGGCCATGGTGGGGGCAAGTCCGTGCTGGCGACCATCCTGGCCGGGGTCGAAGCCCCTAGTGCCGGCGAGGTCTACATCGGTGGGCGGCGTATGCGCTGGCCGTTTCGGGCGCGGGCCGCCGGCGTCGCGGTGATCCATCAGGAACCAGAGTTGGTGGAGTCCCTGGATATTACGGCCAACCTCTTCCTCGGCGATGAACCTGGTTGGCCGGCAACCAGCCGGCTGCGCGTGCTCCGTCAGGGGCAGATGGTCCAGCGCGCCACCGAGGTGCTGGCCCAGTTGGACGCGCACCTCGGCGGGCTTCATGAGCCGGTTGCCAACCTCTCCAGCGAGCAGCGCCAACTCGTGGCAATCGCCCGCGCACTGATTCGCCCGGCCCGCCTGGTCGTGGTTGACGAGCCGACGCTCCCGCTCGGCTATGCCTACCAACAGCAGTTGCTCGGGGTCATCCGCGCCTGGCAGCGGGAGGGCACCGCCGTGCTCTTCAGCAGCAACAACCTCGACCAGTTGTTCGCGGTGGCGGGCCGGATTGTGGTACTACGGCAGGGGCGCTGCGTGGCCGACCTGTCCACCAGTGCGACCGACCGCGAAGATGTCGTCGCCGCCCTGGTCGGCACGACCGATCGCCAGCAACTGACCCCGATTATCTGGGCGCTGGACAGCTATTACCGTGCCCGCGCACAGGCCGAGAAGCTCGGCTTGCAACAAACGCTGCTGGAGCAGAATCTCGCGGAACAAGTCGTCGCGCTCGACAGCGCCAACCTGGCCTTGCAGGATGCCCACCGCCGCCTGTTGACCGAGCGCGAACAGGAGCGCAAAGCCCTCGCCCGCGAGTTGCACGACCAGGTCATCCAGGATTTGTTGAGCCTGAACTACGAGCTGGAAGAACTCGAAACCCCGGCTCCGGCACAGGCCGACCCACTGGTCCCGGTGCTGGCCGAGGTGCAGGCCAGTATCCGGGCCCTGGTCGATGATCTGCGACAGATCTGTGGCACCCTGCGCCCGCCGACGATTGACAGCTTGGGGGTGGGGGCGGCGCTCCAGTCCTATACCCGCGATTGGTCCACCCGCACCGGCATCAACGTGACGCTCACCCTTGATGCCGAACTGGGCCGCCTGCCTGAGACACTCGAGTTGTCGATCTTTCGCATCATCCAGGAAGGGCTGAGTAACGTCCGCAAGCACGCGGGGGCTACGGCGGTGCAGGTTGGTCTGCGCCGCACCGCCCCGAGTACGTTAACGATCACGATTGCCGACAACGGGCGCGGGTTGCCAGCGGGGTTCGACCTGGCTACGCTAGCAGCTGCGGGCCACTACGGCGTGCTCGGGATCAGTGAGCGGGTAGCCTTGGTGGAGGGTCGTCTGCACCTCCAGAACCAGGCGAGCGGCGGCGCGCTGCTCCAAGTCGTGATCCCCGCTCCACGGGTGCGGATGGAGCGACCAGGTCCCTGAGCAAAAGAACCTGTCACCAGCGCGTATTCCTGATGCATCCCTAGTACCGCTAGCGACTGCTGGCAGATCGAGGTATGCTTAGCTTATTGCGGGCGGACAAGGAGTTCAACGATGACCACCATGCGCATCGTCGTGGCCGACGATCATGCAGTGGTGCGAGCGGGCGTCGCCAACGCGCTCCGCGAAATCGCTAACATTGAGATCGTCGGCGAGGCAGGCGATGGTCATACCCTGTTGGCGATCCTGGACGCCACCTGCCCGGATCTGCTCGTTACCGACGTGACGATGCCGAACTTCGAGCCAATCTCGATAATCCGTCAGATTCGCGGGCGCTTCCCCATGCTGAAGATTCTGGTTATCAGCGCCTACGATGATGACGTGTACGTTCAGGGGTTGCTCAGCGCGGGGGTTCACGGGTACCACATGAAGGATCAGCCGCTCAGCGATCTGCGGCTCGCGGTGCAGCGTGTGTTGGCGGGCGAGTATTGGGTCTCTAGCTCGCTGGTCGCAAAGCTGGTGCATGCCCACGAAGCGCCCGCCGCCGCGCAGGCGCTCAGCGCCCGCCAGCGTGACATCCTCCGGTGTCTCCAAGAGGGGCTGGACAACCAGACGATCGCGCGCCGGACCGGCTTGAGCGTCAAGACGATTGAAAATCATCTCACCCGCCTGTACCGGCAGATCAATGTCCAGAGCCGGCTGGAGGCGGTTAATTACCTCATGCAGCATCCCGAGGCCATTACCGAGGTGACGGCGGTGCCCCTCCATCCACCGAGCTTCGCGGTTGCCCCGCCCCCGATCCTGATTGTCGATGATAATACCCGCTACCGCACGCAGATGCGGCGGATGGTTGGCAAGAGCTACCCCCAAGCGCAGGTCTATGAGGCCGAAAATATCCAGAGCGCGCTGCAACTGGTCATAGATATCCAGCCGCAGCTGGTTTTCGTGGATGTGGTGCTCAGTGATGAGAGTGGGCTTGATTGTGTGCGCCAGATTAAAGCCCTCGCTCCCGCGACGCGGATCGTATTGATCAGCGCGTATCCCGACCGTGAGTTCCACCGCATCGGCATGAACATCGGCGCTGTCGCCTTCCTCGATAAGAAGGATCTCAATGGCGCGGTTCTGCATGAAGTGATCGCCGACCTGCTGGGCTGATCCTTGCGGCGTTGCTAATAGCGCGGGGATTACGCGGCAGCTTTTCGCGCACGGCTACAACCTACGTCCCGTTTTTCTGTTCCGCGCGCCCCTGACCGCAGGTAGGGGAAATCCCCTAATGGCACCGGGGGGTTTCCACCGCCGATTCGAGGGTCACGAGGGTTGTGGAGCAACCCGCATTGTCACTACACTAGACCTTATGACTCTGCACCTCCGCCCACCGCCGCGCAGTACTGCACCCGCCGCTCCCCCGCCTACCATTCTGATCGTGGACAACAGTACCCGCTACTGTACGCAGATGCGGCGGATGGTCGGCAAGAGTTGCCCCTGGATGCTGGTTCACGAAGCCGCAACCATCGAGGGTGCGCTACGGCCAGTCGCCCACCGCCAGCCCCCGCGCGTCTTCGTGGACGTGGTGCTGGGCGAGGAGCGTGGGAGCGACTGTGTGCGCCAGATCAAAGCCCTCGCGGCGGAGACTTGGGTCGTGCTGATCAGCGCCTATCCCGAATTTCACCGCGCTGGCCTCCATGTGGGGCCCGCACCTTCTGCATGAGTAGGTCCATCCGCACGAAGCCCGCACGGGCGTAAGCACGTACTATGACTTCTACAATGATCGGCGCTGGCACCAAGCCCTCGGCTACTGCCCGCCGGTCGAGGTGTAGGCGGAGCGGCCAGGGGTGGTAAGGTGGGGCGGTGGTGGGGGGCGGGCCCCCCAATCCCCCCCCCACCCCCCGGGCCGGCGGGCCCACGCCCCGAGAGACCACCCCCCGGGGGGCG
>JBBSAN010000279.1:0-8125 GCA_038252265.1 Chloroflexia bacterium | reverse complement strand
GCGGTGGCGCGGCTGACGGTGGACTCATGCAGGCCGAGATACTGGGCGACCTGGGCGCGGGTCAGCGGTTGCAGGTGGCGAATGCCGTGCCGCAAGAAGTCTTCCTGGATGGTCACCAGGCAGGTGGTGATGCGCCGGATCGTTTCGCGCCGCTGGGCGATGTTGGAGATGAACAGCTTGGACCGCCCGACATAGCGGCGGATATGATCCTTGTCACCGTCCGACATCGCGTCCTGAAGATGCTGTGAGGTATAGGGTTCGGTGCCCGCCAGGAACGAGGGCCTGTCCTCCTGCGGGTGCGCGCCATTGCCGTTGGTGCCGTTGGTAGCGTGGGTGCCGTCCTTGCCGTTCCCGTTGGACGCAGGCACGCGGCCCTGCGGGTGGATCGCCGCCGCCGCCGACAGCCGGTGGTACAGGGGGTTGATTCGCAGGCTGAAGCGCAACGACTCGACCACCTCGACCTCCAGCGTACCGCCCCGCGCCCGGATGATCACGTCGGGCGCGACAAAGCGCACCGGCGACGGCCCGTTCCAGGGGCGTGTGCCGCCATCCTGGGAGGGGTAGGGACTCAAGTACATCTTGATGAAGTCCCGCACGCGGGCGATGTTCTCATAACTGGTGCCCAGAGTGTGGGCGATCATGGTGAATTTGTGTTCGCCCAGTTCGGCCAGGTAATTCGTGATGATCTCTTCCACGAATGGGACCAGGGGCGGGGTGCCGCGCTGCTTGATCTCGTCCAATTGGAGGAGCAGGCATTCGCGCAGGTTGCGTGCCCCTACGCCGGTGGGGGCGACATGTTGCAGGGTGTGCAACACCACCTCAACGCGAGCGCCGGTCACTCCGCACGCCCGCGCCACGTCCTCTACCGTACAACTGAGATAGCCGCGCTCATCCAGGCTGCCGATCAGGTAGGCGAGGATCGGACGATCCTCGGGGGAGATCATGGTCGCCACGTCGGACAGCAGGGAGTCGAATCGTCCCGGCTGGCTGGCAACCAGGGTCATCGGGTCGAATTCGCCGCCGTCGTCATCCTGGTTGTTGGTCGCGTGCCGGTTCTCGCCGTAGTTGTCGTAATAATCATCCCCGATCTGGTCGCCCGCCACGGCGTCTTTGGGGGTGGGGGCCGGGGTGGTTTGCGGTGCCGTCGGCTGCTCGCAGAATGGGCACAGGGGTCCCACGCTGGGCGTGCCGCAGCTAGGGCAGGGATGCCCTTCGACCAACTCCAACGCAGGATTCTCGGTCAGCTCTTGCTGGACCAGTTGTTGCAGTTCCTGTGAGGAGAGGGCGAGTAACTGGTTCAGCACAATGAGCGTGGGAGAGACACGGAGCTGCTGTTCCTGCCCTAATTGCAGTGCTAAATCCACTGGCGCACGGAGCCTCCTGAGGCGGGCACATTCCTGGCACGGAACATGCGGGTTGGTGCCATTATACACACATGCGTACCTGGGTGCAAGCAGGGTCTCTGGGGGGGTATTGGCCGGATGTGGCATACAACTTGCTTATTGAGGGGCAAGCACGCAGATGTGGCGCAAATGAGGTTGAGAAGTCAACCAGGGGCGTGTATCAGGAGGGGAAGGGTTCATGATAACCAACGAGGCAGACCTGGCGCAACGAGCATCACAGCGCGATCCCGATGCTTTTGCCGAACTCTATAATGCCTACGTCGAAAAGATCTACAAATACGTCTATTACAAAGTGGGCGACCCCACAGAGGCGGAAGATCTCTGCGGGCAGGTATTCTTGAAGGCTTGGGAAGCGATTGGCCGCTATACCTGGTATGGCTACCCATTCTCGTCCTGGTTGTACCGGTTGGCCCACAATCTGGTGGTTGACCACTACCGCACCCGGCGCGAGATTTTGCCGCTGAACGATACCCTGGTGACCCGTGAGGAGCCGATTGATCCCGAGGTGGCGTTGGCCCGTAGCCTCGGATCGGGCGAGTTGCGCCAGGCGATCCTGAAATTGACGCGGGAGCAGCGTCAGGTCATCTGCCTGAAGTTTATTGAAGGCTACAGCAACAGCGAAATCGCGACGATGATGGACAAGAAAGAGGGCGCTATTCGTGCTCTGCAATATCGCGCCTTGCGCAGTCTCCAGGCTATTCTCGAAGCCGAAGAAGCGAAAGAGTTGGAATGGACTCCCGTGCCGAACTTCGGTGTGCAGTCCCGCATCTCGGTTGCCTGAGATTCCGGTCGCTAATTGCATATTGAACCCCGCCGAGCCGGTGGGGGACTGAGGGGTTCCCGCAAGGGAACCCTGATGTGTTTAGAGTGAAGTAGGCGGGGATTATACAAATACTGAAAGCGCCAATGTCTATGCTCTCTCAGCGAATCCTTGTCCCTGGCCTTGTGGTTATGCTGGTTGTTCTGGTCGCCTGTGATCTGACCACACCCAGCGCCACCCCGACCCCGGTTCTGCCCGCCATCGCCCCGGTCACCCCCAGTCCCCCCGGCACGATGCCTGCTGCTGCCTCCCTCACCTCCGGCCCCATAGATGCCGTGTTCATTAGCCAGGCCATCAGCGCCACGCAGGCGCTGAGCCGCTATCACTACCACTATCAGGCCACGGGCCGGGGGGCGGAGTACGACACCGACCTGGAAGGGGACTACCTGGGTTTCAGCGAAGGTTATACCAAAGGCCGCGTCGGCGGGCAGCAGGTCGAGCACATCTTCACTCAGGGCAGGATCTTTCGCAAGGCGGGCGACCGCTGGGTGCCCCAGGCTGCCCTGGAATTGCCTGCCGCCGAGTCGCTCCTGACCCTGAATCCCGGCAATTTCGGAGCTTCCCTCTCCGCTCCCAACATTCAGCCCCTGGGCCAGGCCAGTGCTTATCTCTCTGCCGGGCAGGACTTTCAGGATAGCGGGGTTGCTGATACGATAGGGAGCATCCGTGCCCGGCGCATCACTTTCACCGTGGATGCAACAAAGTTCAGCCCCGGTGCCCCAACTCCCGCTCCGGCGGCCCCGGTCAGTAGCGGCTCAATCTGGATTGAGCAAGCTAGCCACCATATTGTGCAGATCGCCCTGACCCTTCCACCGGGGGCGCTGCTGCCCAACCCTGGCCCCGGTGCTACCCCGCTTCCGGCCCCGACCGGGCCGATCACCTATCAATTCACGTTCAGCCGCCTGGATGATCCCGCGCTGGCCCTGCCGCCGCTGGACTTGAGCCAGGCGCTGACCCCTCTGCCCGCCACCCCCAACGCAGGGCTGCCCCCCCTGGTGGCGCACGCCCTCGATACGCTGGACCACCTGCACAATGTCCATTATGACCAGACCATGACCGATGGCCCGCCGAATGCTGGCGACTATGTACCCACCCAACCCGGCCAGTGGCGGCAGCTTCACGCCAGCACAGACCCGGTGGAATATACCCTCCTCTATCTCGCTATTGCCCAGGATTTCCAGGATGCCGGGCCTGTCACCGTCGGCACGGTCGCGACCGAGGCGTTCCATTTCGCGATTCCCTGGTTCGGGGAGGACAGGACCGGTACGCTGGCGGTGCCCCCGGATGCGCGGAGTGGCCGCATCCCGTTCATCGGTGAGGGGACGGTCGCCATTGATCCCACCACCCATTACATCATGCGGCTGGTGGTCCACCGCTATAAGGACGATGTTACGAGTATCCCGGAGAGTACGAGCACCCTGCTGCTCACCCAGCATGACGCCGCCAGCAGTGCTGGCCCCGCCCCCATGCCGAGCCTGATTCCCCAGACGTTGGCCGCGATGGATGCTCTGCAACGCTACCATGTGCAGATCGTCGCCACCACCGGCGGCTTCACCGATACATTCACGAATGATATTGATGTCGTTGCCCCCAACAGCTTCTATATTCGTACTAATCAGACTGCCTATGGCAGCAGTGAAACATTACAGATCAATGGTCAGACCTACATTAAGAGCGATGGATCATGGCTCACGCAAGATGGCATGTCTATCCGTGCTTTCCCCGGTGGCGTGTCTGTCAGCCGGGTCGATCTGCGGAGCGATCTTGATACCATCACCTTCTTTCGGCATGAGTTGGCGGTGGCCTGGGATTTCCGCCCGACCACGGTGGAGCCGGTGAACGGCGTGCCGACGCAGGCGTTCACCTTCAAGCTCGCCCCCTATAGCCCGCGTGTTGATGGTGTGATTGAGCCGTTCCCTGACGGGCAGACACGACCCCCCATCGGCAACGGCACGATCTATATAAACCCGGCCACCCGGCTGATCCAGAAGTTGGTGATTAACCAGGCCGTCTACACCATCACTGACTACTACTATGATGCTAATGGTACCAGCCAATCCCCGCCGGCTGGCCTGCAACTCCACGTGACCATCACCTATAGCAGGCCCAACGACCCGTCGCTCACGCTTCCGTCGCCGTAGGGCGACGAACATGATCGACCCCCAGGGCCTATGCCTTCCCACGAGAAGGCATAGGCACGCCGGATTGGGCACTGAGATCCGGTCATAAAGCGGCGTACACCTGTAGGATATGGCGCTGTCCATTGATGGTCGGGCGTCCCCGGCGTCGGGGGTTACCGGACATCAATGGACAGCGCCGTATCCTACAACAGGCACCGATCTTTATGACCAGATCGCAGTTTGGCGCGCTTGACAGCAACGAGGTCGGGTTGTATGCTGAGAACGGTTGATTGATCGGTCGCTTTTAGAGGAGCCGCTTATGTTGCCCCATTCCACACGTTGGCTGTGCGTGCCTCCGCCGTGCTCTGTGGTTCTCGTAACCCGCTAGAGTCGCAGGCGACCTTACTTCTGCCATCTCCCCGCTCGTTGCGGGCCGGTTAGCCGTCCTCACGCGCTAGCCGCGCCTGCTGGTGCTTCCTGTGCTCTCCGGGTTACGTGTCGCTACCCGTAGACGCTTAACCCGACTCGTCTGGCGAGTCAGGAGGTCGCACCATGTTGAAAACGTCTCCATCCTCTCCTGTACAAAGTTTGCTGTTGTTGCTGCTGGCGGCGGTGCTGCTGGGCACCGTGGGCGTGGCCTCGGCGCTGTGGAACCGCGTCGAACCGACCCCACCGTTGACCGTGACCATCCTGCGGCTGGGGTTGGCTGCCCCATTCTTGCTTGCGCTGTCGTGGGCCAGCCGTCGCCGCAACCCGTTCTATCTCCCCCGCGCCGCCTGGCCGCTCGTCTTGCTGATGGGCGTGGTTATGGCGGTGTGCCACAGCCTGTTCTTTCTGGCGATTCCGCTGGCCGGGGTGACCCTGGTCGTGGTCATTTCGTTGCGCAGTGCGCCGGTGCTGGTGGCGGCGATCTCGGTCCCGCTGTTCGGGGAACGCCTGACCCGGCGGATCACCATGGCCCTGATCCTGGGGCTGCTGGGCACAGCGATCCTGGTGCTAGGTGGCGAGACGGAGGGCGGCGGGATCCATCCCGCCTACCTGGCCGGGGCGGCGCTGGCGTTGGGGTCCGGGGGGACTTACGCCGGGTTTATGCTGCTCTCCAAGCTGGCAACCCGCACCGCCCATGTCACCGGGAGCCAGGCTGTGGCCCTGGCCTTTACCCTGGCCCCGCTGGTGCTGGTCCCCTTCGCCGCCGCCAGCGGCACGCTCCAGCTCGACCTGGCGGGCGAGACGTGGCTGATCGCCCTGTACATGGGGCTGGTGCCCACCGCGCTGGCCTACTTTCTCATCCAACAGGCCCTGCGCTCGGCCAGCGCCACCACCGCGGCGATCATCATCCTGCTGGAAGCGGTGGTGGCGGCGGTCCTGGCCTGGGTGCTGCTGGGCGAGCAGATCAGCCTCGTGACGATAGGCGGGGCCGGATTGTTGGGGGTCAGCGTCTGGCTGCTGGCGCAACCGCCCCGCCCGGCGCGCATCTCGGTTAGCAAGGAGGTGGTGGTCTAGTGGCGGGTCAACCGTCCGCGAGGTCGCCTCCCGCCTGCCAGCGTTCGACTGCTGCCGCCACCGCCGGGACAGATAGCCCGGCGGTGGTGTCCACCCAGTGCCAGCGCGGGTCGCGGCGGAACCAGGTGTACTGGTGGCGGACAAAGCGGTGGGTGTCGAACTTGAGCCGCTGGACGGCGGCATCGAGTGGCATCTCGCCGCGCAGATAGGCCCCGATCTGGCGGTAACCCAGGCCGCTCATCGCGGGCAACTCCCAGCCATAGCCGCGCTCATGCAGCGCCTGCGTCTCCTCCACCAGCCCCCGGACGATCTGCTCGTCCACGCGGGCATCAATGCGGCGGTAGAGTTCGGGGCGTTCGGCGTGGAGCGCTAGCAACCCCAGCCGGTAGGGCGGCGGCCGGCGCACCTGCTGGGCGGCGAAGCTGGTGCCTGTGGCGAGCACCACTTCCAGGGCGCGCACCAGGCGGCGGGTGTTGGTCGGCTGGATCGTCGCCGCCGAGGCCGGGTCGCGCTCGACCAGTTCGGCATAGAGCGCTGCCGGGCCTTCGGCGGCGGCGCGGGCCTCCAACCGGGCGCGCAGGTCCCGGTCGGGGGTCACTTCGGGGATCTGCCAGCCCTCGACCATCGCCGTGATGTATTGCGGCGTGCCCCCGGCCAGGATCGGCAGGTGGCCGCGGGCCCCGATCGCGGTGATGACGGCATGGGCCTGGCCCAGGTAGACGGCGAGGCTGTAATACTCGTCGGGGTTGACCAGATCGATCAGGTGGTGGGGCACGAGGGCGCGGGTGGCAAGGTCGGGTTTGTCGGTGCCGATGTCCATCGTGCGGTAGACCTGGCGCGAGTCGGCGGTGACGATCTCGCCGTCCAGCGCCTGCGCCAGCGTCACGGCCAGCGTGCTCTTGCCCACCGCGGTCGGCCCGGTCAACACCAGTAGCGGCGGCAGGGGGTTCTCGTTCTCCATAGCGAGCATTATACAAGAAGTCAGTGGTCGGTGGGCAGTAGGCAGTAGGCAGTAGGCAGTAGGCAGTAGGCAGTAGGCAGTGTGCTTCTGGCAACATGTTCGTTTTTGGTAGGTACTTGTTGGTCCCCGGCCTCAGGTTGCTGATTTCTAATTTCTGACTTCTGATTTCTATCTTGCAGCCGTGCGGCCTCGTGTGCTACACTGCGGGCATGGAACTGTTGCGGCGGGTATTACGCTATGGGGTGGGCCTGGCGCTGATTGCGCTGGTGCTGGGGACGGCGGTGGGCATCTATGCGGTCACGGCGCTGAATCGCCCGGTGGGCCAGCCCGGCACGTCCCAGACGTTCACCATCGACTCGGGCGAGCGGGTGTCCACGATCGCGGCGCGGCTGGAAGCCCAGCACCTGATCGACTCGGCCCTCCTCTTCCAGGTGATGCTCAAGCTGAAGGGAGCCGACGCCCAGATCAAAGCGGGCGATTTCTCGCTGCACACCGGCATGACTCCGGCGGAGATCATCAGCGCAATCACCGAGTCGCCGGCGGCGGCGGGGGAGCGGGTGACGATCAAAGAAGGGATGCGGATCGAGGAGATCGCGGACCAACTGGCCGCCGCCGACCTGATCGACCGGGGGCGCTTCATCGATCTGACCCAGCACGGCACGTTCGACTATGATTTCTTGCCGGAGCGGCCCAACGGCGGCGAGATCGAGGGCTACCTGTTCCCCGACACCTACTTTTTCCCCCGCCACGGCACCGATCGCGAACAGGCCATCCTCGACATGATGCTGACCGAGTTCGGGCAAAAGCTGACTCCCGACCGGCGGCAAAAGATCACCTCGGGCGGGCACGCCATCCACGAGGTGTTGACGGTGGCCTCGATCGTAGAGCGCGAGGCGCAGTTGCCCGAGGAGCGCCCGGTCATTGCCCGCGTCTTCTACAATCGCCTGGCGAACGGGATGCCGCTCCAGGCCGACCCGACCACACAGTATGCGCTGGGGCGGCCCGGCGATTGGTGGCCGGTGTTGCGGCTCGACCCCAACACCATTGACAATCCCTACAACACCTACGTCATTCCGGGGCTACCCCCCGGCCCGATCAGCAATCCGGGCCTCGCCGCTATTGACGCGGCGATCACCCCTGACACCAATGATTACCTGTTCTTTGTCGCCTGTGGTGGCGGCACCCACGCCTTTGCCCGCACCAATGATGAACACGAACGCAACCGCGCCCGCTGCGGCAACAAGTAGGACGAGTGGTCAGTGGTCAGTGATCAGTGATCAGTGCTGCGTTTTGATTAGCGTACTGACCACTGACCACT
>JBBSAN010000278.1:0-8126 GCA_038252265.1 Chloroflexia bacterium | reverse complement strand
TGTCCCGACCGAGATCGCCGTGGACAAACTGATCGACCTGATTAAAACGCACGGGCGCTGGGTCGAGCCGGGGCAAACCGAAGAAGCCGCATAGACGGTTTCAACGCAGAGACGCAAAGAAGGCGCAAAGGGGTGTGATCCTCTTTGCGCCTTTGCGATCTTCGCGTCTTTGCGTTAAACTATTTCACCGTGAGAATAAGCGCGAAGGCCAGCAACACCATCACCCCCAGCAGCGCCAGACACCCGAACGAGCCGCCGGTTGGGTCGCTCCGATTCTCCACCACCACCGGGCCTGCCGGGTAGCTGCTCCGGCCCATGTTGGCGAGCAAGAAAATAGCGGTCGTGATCCCCGCCCCGTACCCCAGCAAAACACAGAGGAGCAAAAACTGAATCGACAGGCCTTCCATGTGGACCCTCCCATCTGGTATGATACATAACAAAGCGGGCGGCCCGGTGTGGCCCCCGGTGCAAAAGATGCGGACGCGGTAGCGGTGCTACATCTATTACTATCATACCAGCGTTGAATATAACGGGCTATAAATTATATCATATTTGATTAGTGGTCTACTTCATAGCAGAAGTGTGAACTAGATCACACTCCCAGTGTGCATTGGTTCATAGACTCCTGATCCCTATCCGGGGATAATAATTCTGTGTGCTCTGTGTCCTCCACAGTGACGGTTGGTTGGCACCACCAGCGAGGGCCAGACGAGGGAAAGAGCGATGCCGGTTATTGACGACCCCACCCAACTATGCCAGATCCGCCTGTTCTGTGGCCTCACGCCCGATCAACTTGTCCAGGTTAATAATCTCCTGCACCGCCGGGTGGTGGCGGCCCGCACCAATGTCCTGTCGATGGAGCAGCCGGGCGAGCGCATCTATTTTATTGCCAGCGGCACGCTGAAGGTCTACGTCGATGGGGCCGACGGTACCGAACTGATCATCTTCATCTACGGCGTGGGCGAGACGCTGGGCGAGATGAGCCTGATCGACAACACCCACCCCTCCGCCGACGTGGTTGCCCTGGAACGCTCGGTCCTCTTCTGGATGGACCGCGCCAGCTTTCAGGCGTGCCGCCACACCATGCCCGCGATCAACGACAACCTAATCCAGTTGCTCTCGGCCCGCCTGCGTTTCACCACCCGCCGCCTCCAATGGCTGACCACCCAGGATGTCTATGGCCGCGTCGCCCGCCACCTCCTCGCCTTTGCCGAGCAAGACGGCCAGGAGGACGCGCACGGCCACATCCTTATCCCCCGCCGCCTGACCCAGAGCGACATCGCCAGCTTCGTCGGGGCCTCCCGCGAGAGCGTCAACAAAGTCATCGTCGAGTACAAACGCCAGCAGTACATCTCGGTCGATGCCAACTACCGCATCACCATCTGCAACCGCGCCGCCCTCGCCGCCCGCAGCGAATAAGAGGGGAGCGCCGACACCAGGAAGGGCTAGCTATGAGCACACGCCGTGGCATTACCGGGCTACTCATCCTGATCATGCTGCTGGCTTTCAGGAGTGGGGCTAACTCCCCTGCTGCCGCCCAGCCTGCGGGCCGCTTCTTCCCCGAAACGGGCCACACCGTCGCGGGGCGCTTCCTGGCCTATTGGGACGCGCACGGCGGCCTGGACCAGCAAGGCTACCCCCTCTCCGACGAACTATCCGAACGCGCCGCCAACGGCCAGCCCCACACCGTCCAATATTTCGAGCGCGCTGTCTTCGAGTTGCACCCTGAATACGCAGGCAGCCCCTATGAAGTGCTGCTCGCCCGCCTGGGAGCCGACGAATACCGCGAACGCTACGGCCCCGGCGGGGCACCCAACCCGCAGCCGAACGCCACTGACCCCCGCGCCTTCCCCGAAACCGGCCACACCATCGGTGGCCTTTTCCGCGCCTATTGGGAGGCGCACGGCGGCCTGGAACAACAGGGCTACCCCCTCTCCGACGAGTTCACCGAGATCAGCCCCCTTGACGGCCAGCTCTACCGCGTCCAATATTTCGAGCGGGCCGTCTTCGAATACCACTCCGAACATGTGGGCACCCCCTACGTCGTGCTGCTGGCGCAGTTGGGCCGCTACGTCTACGAGGCTAAACAACGCCCGCTGGTGATTCCTCCGCCACTGGACGGACGGGCTAACCAGTTCAATCCGGTTGGCTCAGATAAGTATTTGGTGTGGGGAGAGATCGTGCAGTTGTGGCCGAATCCCCCGCCAGCACCACGCTACACAGTCGTGGCCCTTAATCTGTACACTCGCCAGGCCATGACGGTCACCAATGCTATCGGCAGTTTGGCCCTTTCCGACTCCCTTCTCGTCTGGTCGGATCGCCAGCCAGGCTGCGCTACTTGTGACCTGGATCTTTTTGCGAAAGATCTGCTGACCGGAGAGAGCTATACCGTGGCAACCGGCCCCGGCAGCCAAGTCAGCCCTAGCGTGCTGGGACACATAGTTAGCTGGTTGGATGTGGATACACAAAGTACACAGATCATGCTCAAAGATTTGGATACAGGAGTGACGCAAGTACTTACCCGCACACAGGGTTTTATACCTTACTTTAACGCCCCCCTGCTGAGTGCAGACTACATAGCTTGGGCAGATGTCTCTGCAAGCCTCGGCACCAATCGTAGCGATTACGATGTCCGAGTCTACAATCGGCACACTGCTGTCATACAAACCGTTGCTCATGGCATTAACACCACCATTCCTTATCTCCAGATCGCACTGACCGATCATTATCTTGCCTGGAGCGACAACTCAGTGCATCTGCTCGATCTACAGACCGGCAGAATGGATCGCCTATACCACAAATTCGCGTCCGGTCTCAGCGGCTATGGCGATTTGCTGTTTTGGACAGTCGGCACTTCTAATGGGCAAATCCCGGCTTTTGTGATCACTCAATTGAAGGACCGAACAGCGCGCTGGTTAGTGCCCGGATCGGATGACAACTGGCGACCAACGTCTGTGGTCGCCGGAGGCTGGTTAGTTGGCTACGAAGAGAACCGCCTGAGCGCCCGGCGACTGGACGATCTCCGTGCTGCCACCCAACCATTACCCCCCGTTCCCTCACCTAATCCCCCTTTTATTGCCGACAGTCTGCTCCAGCCTCCAGAAAGTGATGGAGTGTCTATCTTTTGGCGTAGCGCAGGCACCAATACCGTGATCTATCGCTATCAGCCCAATCAGCGTGCGTTGGCAGTGGTGAACGAGGAGCCGGGGCAAAAGCTGGCCCTCACCAGCGACGGTCAAATGGTCGCCTGGGTTGAGAGCCAGTTGGATGGCCGCTACCGCATTCGCGGTCAGAGCTTGGCCGCGAATACAGTGTGGACGTTACGCGAAGCTAGTGATCGCCTTGAGCAGTTTGGCTCACTCAACCAGTATCCACCAGGGAGAATAGCACTAGATCGAGGAGTGTTGTATTACCAGAGCACGGCACCAGGCCATGAAGGTCTCTGGGCTTATACGCTGGCGACCGGGGCTGAAGAACTCATCAACCCGACAGGTTACGATCCCATCGCTAGCAACGGCCACTTGCTCTGGCGAGAGCAGCGTACTGAACCTGCGCGCTTCGGCCCCGTGCTGGTGGATTACTTGCATCTGCGACCCGGTGATAATCCAGGCGAAGATATTGTCATCGAAAAAATTGAGCGGCAACCGGATTTTGGGTACGCTGCACTTTCCGAGGATAATGTAGTCTGGTCAAACGTAAATGAGGGTATTCAACTTTTCCACATTCCGGATCGCCATCGCCAGGCCCTCACAGCCCCACCGAAGCTGCCCTATCTTACGCCACGCCACCCGCTAATTCGGGGCAACACCGTGGTCTGGGCGGAACCACAGGAGCAAGGGGGTCGAGCCTATAAAGCGTACGATTTAGTGAGCGGCAACACAACAACCATCGGCCCCCCGCCTTCCACTTCCGGGGAAGCTTGGGCGATTCTTGATAGTGGGCAATTAGTCTACTGGGAACACGCTCCGGGGGAATCAACCTACAACCTCTATGGGATACCCCTCCCCCCCTTGCCCTTGCCGACTTACACTGAGGTGCTCGAAAATTCGGACCCTTTGCTCCACCCCTGCCAAACCCTGTCAAATATGGTATAATATAGAACAAATAATCTAAAATCCGCAACCCAAAATCCGCAATCGAAAGGGCCACCTATGCCCCCCAAATCGGCAACCCGCACCATGTATGTCTGCCGCCAGTGCGGCAGCGAGTCGCCCAAGTGGCAGGGCCGCTGCCCCGACTGTGGCGAGTGGAACAGCTTCACCGAAATCAGCGTGTCGAACGCGGTGTCCGTATCGGCCCAGGGGCGGGTGCAGCCCACCAACCGCGCCGATCTCATCAGCCGCCCGGTGGCGCTGCCCGACGTGCAGTCCGACCAGTTCCCCCGGCTGATCGTGCCCGGCGAAGAGTTCAACCGCGTGCTGGGCGGCGGCATGGTGCCCGGCTCGCTGGTGCTGATCGGCGGCGACCCCGGTATCGGCAAGAGCACCCTCCTGCTCCAGGTCAGCGCCCAGCTCGCCCTCCCCGACCGCACCGTGCTCTACGTCTCGGCGGAAGAGTCAGTCCAGCAGATCAAGCTGCGGGCCGACCGGCTGGGCCTCAACCCGCAGACCCTCCTCCTCTTCAGCGAGACCGACCTGGATGTGATCCTGAACCAGATCAACGAGCTGAAGCCCGGCCTGGTGGTCATCGACTCGATCCAGACGGTGTTCCTGCCCGGCCTGCCTTCGGCGTCGGGCAGCGTGACCCAGGTGCGCGAATGCACCGCACGGCTGATGCACCTGGCGAAAGCGGCCCACATCCCCATGTTCATCGTCGGCCACGTGACCAAAGAAGGGGCGATTGCCGGGCCGCGCGTGCTGGAACACATCGTGGACGCCGTGCTCTATCTGGAAGGCGACCGCTTCCACCAGTACCGGCTGCTACGCGGGGTGAAGAATCGCTTCGGCTCGACCAACGAGGTCGGCGTGTTCGAGATGGCGAACGAAGGCATGATCGAAGTGACCAACCCCTCGGCGGCGTTCCTGGCCGAACGGAGCCAGGGCGTGCCCGGCTCGACCGTGGCCGTGACGATGGAGGGCACCCGCCCGCTCTTGATCGAAGTGCAAGCGCTGACCAGTTCCACCTCTGCCGACACGCCCCCGCGCCGCACTGCCAACGGCATCGACACCAACCGCCTGCACCTGATCGTGGCCGTGCTGACCAAACGGGTCGGCCTGTCGCTGTATAATCAAGACATCTTTGTCAACGTCGTCGGCGGGATGAAGATCGATGAACCCGCCGCCGACCTGGCCGTCGCCATCGCTATCGCCTCCAGCTTCAAGAACGTCGCGGTGGACCCGAACCTGGCCGTGATCGGCGAAATCGGCCTGTCGGGCGAACTCCGTAGCGTCGGCCAGTTAGAGCGCCGCCTCCACGAAGCCGCCAAACTGGGCTTCACCCGCGGCCTCCACCCGGCCAGCGGGCGCGGCCTCAAGCTGCCCGCCAACTTCAACGGTCAGGCCGTGCCCAACGTGTACACCGCGATCAACGCAGCGGTGATAAAGTAGGAAGCCAGGGGTCAGGGGCCGGGGGTCAAGGGTCAGTTGTTCATAGCGCGCAAGCTGATCCGCAAACAACTGATCCCTGATCCCTGGCCCCTGACCCCTGAGGAGTGACCGCAATGCGCGAACGGGCGCTAACCCCCAAGCAAGCCTATCAGGCCGTGGCGCTCTTCCTGGAAGAGTACCGGCGGAGCCTGGCCGAGGCGGTGGACGTGGAGCCGGATTGGTCGGACCCCGGTCTTTTCGAGTGGGACGACACGCCGTCGATCCGCCTACCCTATTCGCATAGCTTCGGCGATCTGGCCGTGTCGGTCACGCTGCTCCGCAACGGCACGCCGGTCGATCCTTACCTGTGGGACTCGTGGCGGGCTTGCCTCCCCCCCGGCGCGATCACCGCCCGCCGCGCCTACGACGGGACCCTGCGCTTCTTCGAGGGCTATTACGGAGCCACCGGCTGCCCCGAAGTACAAACCCTCAGCCACTACATGCGCCTGCCCAGCGAAACCGCGGACACCCCCGCCCTGTGGGGCCGCTGGAGCGCCTGCGTCCAATCGGTGCTGGACAGTTCGTCCTCCTCCCGCCGCACCCCCCGCCGCTCCAACCCCCCGGACGACCCCACTTCGTGGTAGAATAACAAACAAGCTCTGCATCGTTTCCCTGCCTCTTTCCGTAGGAACTAGAGCAGACGGCTAACCCGAGTCCCTGTATGAAAAGCTGACATCTAATTTCTAACTTCTAACTTCTAACTTCATAACAAGGAGCGACCCGTTGGCTGAACTGACGCCACGGCAGGCGTATGATGCCCTGATCCACTTTCTCAAAGCGGTGCGCTTGCGAACCCGCTCCCCCGATGTGAACGTCCTGCTGGAATTGTTGCAATTCCTGGGCGACGACCTGCCGGTGGACCCCGCGCTGTGGGAAGCCTGGCTCGCCAGCCTGGAAGCCGCCGGCCAGCCCCTCACCGAAGCGCGCGCCTTCACAGCGGCGGCGCGCTTCCTAAATGGCTACCTGGAACGGCGGCGCGTCCCGGCGCTAGGCGGCTTGTTGGCTGGGATGCGCCTCGAAGCGAACGGTACCCCGGCCAACGCTGCCCTCTGGCAGGAATGGGGTATCGCCGTACAACGCGCCCTCAGCCCCCACGAGCGAGCGGAGGCACATAGCACCCCTCCACCCCGGCCCCCGCCACAACCCGCGTCCGCGTTTGTCTTTCAGCCCCAGCCATCGCCCCAGACCACCGCCGCCGCGCTGATCGAGGGCTGGCAACAATCCCTGGACCGCCCGGCGACTAACGGCGGGACCGACGTACAGACGCCTGACCGGGACCCCGCCGTCGCGGCGCAGTTCGAGTCGCCCGACCGTTACAGCCGCCAGGCGATCCTGCCCGGCATCGGGGCGGAGGGGCAAGCGCGCATCCGCGCCGGGCGGGTGGCGATCCTGGGGCTGGGGGCGCTGGGGTCGGCGCTGGCCGAAAGCCTGGCCCGCGCCGGGGTGGGCACCCTGCGGCTGGCCGACCGCGACGTGCTGGAAGCCCACAACCTCCAGCGCCAGAACCTCTACACTGAGGCTGACGTGGCCGCCGCGCTGCCCAAAGCTGTGGCCGCCGCCGCCCGGCTGGAGGCGATCAACCGCCAGGTCACCGTCGAGTCAGAGATGGCCGACGTGACTGCCGAGACGGTCGAGGCGTTTATCAGCGGCATGGACGTGGTGCTCGACGGCACCGACAATTTTGCCGCCCGCTACCTGCTCAACGACGCTGCCTTGCGCCACGGCATCCCCTGGATCTACAGCGGCGTGATCGGCACCAGCGGCCTGAGCCTGACCATCCGCCCCGGCCAGACCGCCTGCCTGCGCTGCCTCTACCCCGACCCGCCGCCGCCCGGCAGCACCGCTACCTGCGAGACGGCGGGTGTGCTCGGTCCCGCCGTGCAGACCGTGGCCGCCCTCGCCGCCGCCGCCACGCTGCAACTGCTGGTGGGGGCCGACCCGCCGCGCGGCCTGCTCGCCGTGGACCTGTGGACCGGCACCTTCGACCGCATCGGCACCGGCGACCGCGACCCCGCCTGCCCGGCCTGCGGCGCGGGGCGCTATGACTTTTTGCGGGGGGGGGCGCAGGCCGCATTGCAATCGGCGCAACTGTGTGGCCGGGCCACCGTGCAGGTGCGGCTCGACGGCGGGCGGCTGGACCTCGCTACCCTGGCCGCCCGCCTCCGCGACGCCGGGCTGGGTCAGGTCCACGCCAATCCCCACCTGATCCGCCTCCAGGTGCCGCCCCACGAATTGACCATCTTCCCCGACGGGCGGGTGATCGTCAAAGGTACCGAGGACCCCGCCGAGGCGCGCAGCCTGGTCGCGCGCTACGTCGGCTTCTGAACTTCAACGATACGAGGCTGTAGCTTCCCAATTGACTCTAGCGCCGATCCCCGCTGTCATCCTGAGCGCAGCGAAGGATCTTGTTCGGGCTAACAGGTCGTCATCGGAGATCGGGATCGTGGCCTCCGCACCGCTGACCCCGGAGAAGAGGCGTACCGGGGCACAGGATGAAAGGGGGGGTGGGCCCACACACGTGGGCGGCGGAGGGGCAAAATA
>JBBSAN010000277.1:0-8131 GCA_038252265.1 Chloroflexia bacterium | reverse complement strand
GACTGGCCCCACCTGAGGGCCAAACCGGGCGCTGCAACGGGAACGGGTCCCCACTTCACTGCGCGCTGAGGCGTGCAAGTGCGGTGCGCGATCCCCTTTCACCAAAAGTGACGAAGAGCCAGATTCCTGGGATCATTATACTCAGCAGCGTCAGCGGGCCGGTCGCGCCCGTCAGGTCCACCAGAATCTCGGCCCGTTCGCCAGGGGCCAGCACTAGATCGGTGCGCTCCACCGGCGCGTCCAGCAGGCCGCCGTCGGTGGCAATCTGATCGAAGGCGTGGTGGTCGGCAAACCCGAAATCGTAGCGCCGCCCGTCGGAGCCGTTGACCAGGCGCAGGCGGATCAGCTTTTGCGGCACCTCCACATACGGGGCGCGGGTGCCGTTGACCAGGATCGTGTCGCCCAGCATCCCGGCGGGGGCGGGCAAGTTAGCGTTCGATCCGCTCTTTTGGTAGACGAACTGGCCGGCGCTGTCGAATTTGCGATCTTGCACCACCAGCGGAATATCGTCCACCCCGTACTGGTCCGGCAGGTTCAGCCCGTCGGAATTGGCATCGTCAATGATGAACAGCCCGGCCAGCCCGCGATAGACCTGCTCGGCGGTTTTGCCCAGCTCGTGTGGGTGATACCAGAGTGTCGCGGCCTGGTTGGTCACCGTCCAGTTGGGCTGCCACATCGCCCCCGGCGCGATCAATTGGTACGGCCCTCCGTCCATCGCCGCTGGCAGGTGCATCCCGTGCCAGTGGACCGTGGTGGTGTCGTTCAGGCTGTTGGTGACGTTGATCCGCACCTTGTCGCCGGTGTGCGCCCGCAGGGTGGGGCCGAGATACGCCCCCTTGAAGCCCAGCGTGGTGGTGCGCTGGCCCGCCACGAATTCGGTCGTCCCCTGCTGGACAGTCAGATTGAACACCTTCTCCCCGTTTTCCAGCCGGGGCGTCAGGAGCGGGGGAATGATCAGCCGGTTATCCAAGGGCAGTTGCGCGTTGACGAAGTCGGTTGGTGCAAACGTCACCAGGATGATAGCAAGTACCACGCTCCCGATCAGGAGAAGGAAGATTCCGCTACACCCCATCAGTAGCTTTCTGCGTCGTGTCATGAAATATGGCTCCTTTTCTCTGAATAAATCAAGCCGTCTCACCTGTTCTGTAACAACTTACGCCGCCCTGATTCTCTGCGTTACTTTCTTCACAAGACCTTCACAATCTGGTGGGATGGCGCGTCTTGCGATCACTCGCCGTGCCCGCCGATATCAGCCGCCTGCCCCCGCTGTCATCCTGAGCGCAGCGAAGGATCTTGTTGGTGGTCCCTGGTGCTGAGGTCACGATCCCGATCTTCGCTGACGACTTGGTGGCCCGGACAAGATCCTTCGCTGTGCTCAGGATGACAGTGGGGGGCAGATGGCACCGACTGACTTTGCACCGATCCGGCTCTTCGGCATTCAACCTTGACTCCCTGCCGCCCAATTTGATACAATAAACCTACAACCTAACAAGCGTTAGTTAGCTAGATTGAGCCAATTATGAGTACGCGGGTGCCAACCGAAGAGCGCAAAGAGCAGATCCTTGCCACCGCGCAGCAGATGTTCAGCCACCAGGGCTATCACGGCACGACCATGCGCGATATCGCCCAGGCGCTGAACATGCAGGGCGGCAGCCTCTACGCGCACATCACGGCCAAAGAGGACATCCTCTGGGAGATCGTCAACCGCGCCGCCGACGAGTTCCTGGCCGCCGGCACGCCCTATGTGGACGCGCCCGGCCCGGCGGCAGACCGGCTGCGGGCCATGCTCCACGCCCATGTGCAGGTGGTGGCGCGCAACCTGGAAAACGCCACCGTCTTTTTCCACGAGTGGCGCTTCCTGGGTGCCGACCGCCGCGCCGCCCTGACGGCCCGCCGCGACGCCTACGAAGCCTGCTTCCGCGCCGTGATCGCCCAGGGCATCGCCGCCGGGGAGTTCCCCCACGCCGACGCCCGCATGGGCGCGCTGCTGGTCCTCTCCGCAGGCAACTGGCTCTACCAGTGGTTCCGCCCCGGCGGCACGCTCAGTGCTGACGATGTGGCGGACCAGTTCGCGGACATGATCATCGCCGGGCTACGCTGTGTTCGGTCTGCTGAACATGGCAACTAAGGTCCGTGACGTACTCCGTCGCCTGGAAGCGGATGGCTGGTATCTTGCTCGTAGTCGGGGTAGTCACCGGCAGTACAAGCATCCAACAAAGCCAGGTGTGGTTACTATTGCGGGGAACCCGTCGGATGATGTTCCGGTAGGGACTCTCACCAACATATTGAAACAAGCAGACTTGCGAGATAAGCCATGAACGAGCGAGAGTACATCGTGATCTACGAACATACCCCGCACAACTGGGCCGCCTATGCGCCCGATGTGCCGGGCTGCATCGCCACGGGCCGCACCCGCGCCGAGGTCGAGCGCAAGTTCCGCGAAGCATTGGCCTTCCATCTGGAGGGCTTGCAACTGGAAGGCTTGCCTCTACCTGAGCCGCTAACCGAAGCAGGCCGGGTGACCATCCCCGTCATCGCTTCCGCCTGACTTCTACCTTCTGATTTCTAATTTCTGACTTCTAACATCTCGTATGGAGGTTCGCATGGAAGATCAAGAACGCATTGCCGAGTTCACCGCCTATGTCCAGCGCGGGGGCAAGGTCGAAGCGGGCGATTGGATGCCCGACGAGTACCGGCTGGGGGTGCTGCGCTTTGTCGAGATGCACGCCAACAGCGAATTGATGGGCGTGCTGCCGGAGCGCGAGTGGATCAACCGCGCCCCCAACCTCAAGCGCAAGCTGGCCCTCACCGCCAAGGTGCAGGACGAAGTGGGGCACGCCGAACTGCTCTACCGCGTGGCCGAGGATTTGGGCAAGAGCCGCGAAGCGATGCTGGCCGACCTCCTGGCGGGCAAGACCAAGTTCCACAACGTTTTCCACTATCCCACCTATAGCTGGGGCGACGTGGCGATCATCGCCTGGCTGGTCGATGCCGCCGCGATCCAATCGCAGAAGGCGCTGCTCGATTGCAGCTACCAGCCCTACGCCCGGACCATGCAGAAGATCTGCTGGGAAGAGTCGTTCCACATCAAGCACGGCTACGATTGCGTGGTCACGCTGGCGAGCGGCACCCCCGCCCAGCGCCGCCTGTTGCAAGAGGCGCTGGATCGCTGGTGGACCCCGCTGATCCACTTCCACGGCCCGCCCACCGACCCGGCGAAGGACCGCGACCTCTACTGGCGGGTCAAGGCGAAGGCCAACGGGCAACTGCGGATCGAATTCCTCGACCACTACGTGCCCAAGATCCTGGAACTGGGCCTGACCATTCCCGACCCGACGCTGCACTACAACGAGGCGAGCGGGCACTGGGAATATGCCGACCCCGACTGGAGCCAGCTCAAAGTGGTCGTCACCGGCCACGGCCCGCGCAGCGCCGAGCGGCTAAACCTGCGCCGCCTCTCCTTTGCCGACACCCAGTGGGTGCGCGACGTGGTGATGGCCCAGCGGCAGGCGGCTTAACCCCCCCGGCGTGTTGGTTCAGGCTAAAGGATGGAGATCCGACCTGTCCAAACGGACAGGTCGGAAACGCGGCTGTGGGGGGACAGGCCGGGCGGGCCGGATGTGCTACACTGGATCTTGTCCCACTACGACCCCGGAATATCGTTCCTGTGCCCAACCACCTCGCCGCCCACCCCCGCTTTGATTCGGGCCGCGTTCATCTGCCGCCCATAACCGCGATCCTGGTCTGGTCATTGTCCAAGAGAGAGGCAGGGCGATCTGCTACTGGCGCGAGGTTCAGGTCCGCTCCGGGTTGGATGGGGATGCGTTTACCGGCCCCAATCAGTTGTAAGGAGCAGGCACACCATGAAACTCGGTTTGCAGATCCCGTACTTCACCTACCCCGGCGGCCCCGCCCACCTGGGCGCGACGTTCGGGCGCATCGCCCAGGATGCCGACGCGGCAGGCTTCGATAGCCTCTGGGTGATGGACCACTGGTGGCAGTTGGGCGGGTGGGGACCCCCCAACATCGAGATGCTGGAAGCGTACAGCGCCCTTAGCTATGCCGCCGCACTGACGCGGCGGATCATGCTCGGCCCGCTGGTCGTCGGCGTCACCTATCGCTATCCCGGCGTGCTGGTCAAGACGGCGACGACGCTGGATGTATTGAGCGGCGGGCGCTCCTACTTTGGCGTCGGCGCGGCCTGGTACGAACAGGAGCATCGCGGCCTGGGTGTGCCGTTCCCGCCCGTGGCGGAGCGGTTCGAGCGGCTGGAAGAGACGTTGCAGATCGCCCATCAGATGTGGAGCGACGAGGCTCCCGCCTTCGCGGGCAAGCATTATCACCTGGCCGAAACGCTCAACGTGCCCAACAGCCTGCAACGGCCCCACCCCCCGATCATGATCGGCGGCACCGGCGAGCAGAAGACGTTCCGGCTCATCGCCAGATACGGCGACGCCTGCAACATCTTCGCCTGGGCCGGGCCGGACTATGTGCGGCAGAAGTACGCCGTGTTGCGCGAGCGCTGCGACGAAGCAGGCCGCCCGTGGAGCGCCATCGAGAAGACCACCCTGAGCGGGCTGATCGTGACCAAAGACGGCACGCCACCCGCTGGCACCTTCCAGACGCCCGAATCGCAGGATGTGATGACCGTGAGCCAGGCCATCGAGTACTTCCATGCGCTGGCCGAAGTCGGCACCGATCAAGCTATCTTTAATACGCCCGTCGCGCACCTGCCCGGCGCGCTCGACATCTGGGCCTCCGACATTATCCCGGCGGTGGCGAAGTTCACCCCCGCCGGGCGCTAGGGGCGGCCCCGCCGTGTGCAGCGTGGCACTGGGCGGTATTCGCACAAAACCGGGGCACTCACTACCGGCTCGCCCACAGCCGCTAGCGACCTATTCGGCCTTTAAGGGAGATATTTATGAAGCTCGGTTTGCAGATCCCCACGTTTACCTGGCCCGGCGGGCCGGAGAAACTCGGCCAGACCTTCGCTCAGATCGTCCAGAACGCCGAGGCCGCAGGCTTCGACAGCATCTGGATCATGGACCACTTCTTCCAGCTTGGCGAAGGCCGCAAAGAAATGGAGATGCTGGAAGGCTACTCCGCCCTCAACTACGCCGCCGCGCTGACCAAGACGGTCAAGCTGGGCACCATGGTCACGGGCGTGACCTACCGCTATCCCGGCCTGCTGATCAAGACGGCGACCACGCTCGACGTGCTCAGCGGAGGCCGGGCCTACCTGGGCATCGGCGCGGCCTGGAACGAAGTGGAGCATGTCGGCCTGGGCGTGCCCTTCCCGCCGCTCAAGGAGCGCTTTGAGATCCTGGAAGAAACGCTCCAACTGGCCCACCAGATGTGGAGCGGCGAAGTCGCCCCGTTCGAGAGCAAGCATCTGCATCTGGCCGAAACGCTCAAATCGCCCCAGGCGTTGACCAAGCCCCACCCCCCGATCCTGATCGGCGGCACCGGTGAGGAAAAGACGTTCCGGCTGATCGCCAAGTACGGTGATGCCTGCAACATTTTCGACCGGGACGCCGCCTTCATCCGCCAGAAATATGCTGTGCTGCGCCAGCGCTGCGACGAAGTGAACCGCCCCTGGAGCGAGATCGAAAAGACGATCCTGAGCTTTATGCTCGTCACCGCCGACGGCCAACCCCCGGCAGGAATGCCGCCGACGCCGTTCCCGCTCCGGGCACGCACCCCCGCGCAGGCCATCGAGCACTTCCAGGAATTGGCCGAACTGGGCACCGATCATGCCATTTTCAGTATGCCCGCTGATTTTGCCCCCGACGCCTTCGAGGTCTGGGGCAGCGAGATCGTCCCGGCGGTCCACAAGATCGTTCCGGCTGGTCGCTAAAGTTATCGCGGTCGTGCCGCCGCCCGGCCACGGGCAGCGGCGTGGCCCTGTAGTTGAAGGGAACCCTCTATGAAGCTTGGTTTGCAAATACCCGTGTTCACTTATCCCGGCGGTCCAGAGAAACTTGGTGAGACGTTCGGGCAGATCGTTCAGAACGCTGAAGCCGCAGGCTTTGACAGCGTCTGGGTCATGGATCACTTCTTCCAGATCCGGGGCGTCGGCCCGAAGGAAATGGACATGCTGGAGGGCTACAGCGCCCTCAACTATGCCGCCGCGCTGACCAAAACGGTCAAGCTGGGCACGATGGTGACCGGCATTACCTATCGCTATCCCGGCCTCCTGATCAAGACCGCGTCCACGCTCGATGTGTTGAGCGGCGGGCGCAGCTATTTCGGCGTCGGCGCGGCCTGGAACGAGGAAGAACACGCCGGGTTGGGCGTGCCGTTCCCCCCGCTCAAGGAACGCTTTGAAGTGCTCGAAGAGACGCTGCAATTGGCCCACCAGATGTGGAGCGGCACGGTGGCCCCGTTCGAGAGCAAGCACCTCCACCTGGCCGAGGCGCTCAACGTGCCCAACACTCTCCAGCCCCCGCACCCGCCGATCTTGATCGGGGGCACCGGCGAAGAAAAGACGTTCCGCCTGATCGCCAAGTATGGCGACGCCTGCAACATCTTCATCTGGCAAGGGCTGGACTTCATTCGCCAGAAATACGATGTGCTGCGCCAGCGCTGCGACGAAGTGGGCCGCCCCTGGAGCGAGATCGAGAAAACGACACTCGGCGCGATGCTCGTCACTGCCGACGGCCAGACTCCGCCGGGGTTGCCCCCGCTGCCGATGCCCACACAGTCTCCCAGCCAGGCGATCGAGCACTTCCAGCAACTGGCCGAACTGGGCACCGACCACGCCATTTTCAGTATGATCAACGCCAATGCTCCCGACGCTTTCGAGGTGTGGGCCAACGAGATTGTCCCGGCGGTCCACAAGATCGTCCCGGCGGGGCGCTAAAGGTGGACGGGCTGCGCCGCCGTCCGGCCCACTGGTGGCGGCGCGGTCCTTGTAATATCTATCGTATTTGAAGGGAACCCTCATGAAAGTCGGTTTGCAAATTCCTAGTTTCACCTTTCCCGGCGGTCCCGCCAAGCTGGGCGAGACGTTGGGCAACATCGCGCAGGGAGCCGAAGGGGCGGGCTTCTATAGCATCTGGGTGATGGACCACTTTTTCCAATTGCCCGGCATTGGCCCCAAAACCCTGGAAATGCTGGAGGGCTACAGCGCCCTCAACTACATCGCCGCGCTGACCAAGACGGTCAAGCTGGGCACGCTGGTGACGGGTGTGACCTATCGCTATCCCGGCGTGCTGGTTAAGACGGCGACCACGCTGGACGTGCTCAGCGGCGGGCGGGCCTATTTCGGCGTCGGCGCGGCCTGGAACGAAGACGAGCACCTGGGGCTGGGCGTGCCCTTCCCCCCGCTGAAAGACCGCTTTGAGATGCTGGAAGAGACGTTGCAGATCGCCCTTCAGATGTGGAGCGGCACCGTCGCCCCGTTCGAGGGCAAGCACTTCCACCTGGCCGAAACGCTCAACGTGCCCAACACCCTCCAGCCGCCGCACCCGCCGATCATGATCGGCGGCACCGGCGAGCAGAAGACGTTCCGGCTGATCGCCAAATATGCCGACGCCTGCAACATCTTCGCCCGCATGGGTATGGACGGCCTGCGCGACAAATACGCCGTCCTGCGCGAACGCTGCGACGAAGTGGGCCGCCCGTGGAGCGAGATCGAGAAGACCACGCTCAGCACCCTGGCCGTAACCAAAGACGGCAAGCTGCCGGACGGTATTGACGATGCCCGCGTGGAGGTGATGACCCCCACCCAGGCCATCGAATACCTGCATGAGCTGGCCGAACTGGGCACCGACCATGCCATCTTCAACAGCACGCTGACCCCCGTCCCGGGCATCTTCGACATCTGGGGCAGCGAGATCATCCCGGCGGTCGAGAAGTTTGTCCCCGCCGGGCGCTAACCCTATCCAATGCTAACCCGTTCCGCGCCGCCCGGTAAACGGCGGCGCGGAACCCCGTAAGAAGGACGTTGTATGAAGATCGGTTTACAGATCCCCGCATTCACCTGGCCCGGTGGGGCGACAGAACTCGGCGCGACATTCGGGCGCATCGTCCAGGGGGCCGAAGCGGCGGGCGTCTACAGCGTCTGGGTGATGGACCACTTCTTCCAGATCGGGGTCAACGGCCCTAAAGAGATGGAGATGCTGGAAGG
>JBBSAN010000276.1:0-8156 GCA_038252265.1 Chloroflexia bacterium | reverse complement strand
GGGGGCCTGGCCTGCCGAGTTCTACGATCCCTATTCCTTCCCCCCCTACCTGAGCGATTTCGATCGCTATCTGATCGGCGAGGGTAAACACTACCGTACTTACGAAAAGTTGGGCGCGCACGTTACGGAGCACAACGGCGTGCGCGGGGTGCAGTTCGCGGTCTGGGCACCCAACGCGCTGGTGGTCAGCGTGGTCGGCACCTTCAACGGCTGGGATGCCCGCGTCCACCCTATGCGCTGGCACCCCGCTCAGGGCCTCTGGGAACTGTTCATCCCCGGCCTGGACGAAGGGGAGCTTTATAAATACGAGGTTAAGTCGCGGATCAACAACTACGTGGCCGACAAGACCGACCCCTATGGCTTCGCCGCTGAACTGCGCCCCCGCACCGCCTCGGTTGTGGTCGATCTCGAAAAGTATCATTGGCAAGATGATCAGTGGATGGCGACCCGCGCCGAACGGAACAATGTCCACGCGCCGATCTCGATCTACGAGGTGCATCTCGGTTCGTGGAAGCGCAACCCCAGCGAGGGAACCGAGAACGGGACGTTCGTCAACTACCGCGATCTCGCCCACCAGTTGGTGGACTATGTCAAGTACATGGGCTATACCCATATCGAGCTGATGCCGATCACCGAGCACCCGTTCGACGGCTCCTGGGGCTACCAGACGATTGGCTACTATGCCGTCACCAGCCGCTTCGGCTGGCCCACCGAATTCATGTACTTCGTAGACTATTGCCACCAGAACGGCATCGGGGTCTTCCTCGACTGGGTGCCTGCCCACTTCCCCAAAGACATCCACGGCTTGAACTACTTTGACGGCACGCATCTCTATGAGCACGCCGACCCGCGCAAGGGGGAACATCCCGACTGGGGCACCCTGGTCTTTAACTTTGGCCGCAATGAGGTGCGGAATTTCTTGCTCTCCAACGCCCTCTTCTGGATGGATAAGTACCACCTGGACGGCCTGCGCGTGGACGCGGTGGCCTCCTTGCTCTATCTCAACTTCGGGCGCAAGGACGGTGAGTGGCTCCCCAACGAGCACGGCGGCAGCGAGAACCTGGAAGCAATTGACTTCCTCAAGTCGTTCAACATCCTGGTCCACGGCGAGCATCCCGGCGTGCTGACGATGGCCGAAGACTCCACCTCCTGGCCGCTGGTCACGCGCCCGGTCTATATGGGCGGGCTGGGGTTCGATCTGAAGTGGAACATGGGCTGGATGAACGACATGCTGAAATACATCAAGCAAGACCCGGTCTACCGCCGCTGGTATCAGGGCAATATCACCTTCTCGCTGATGTATGCGTTCAACGAAAACTTCATCCTGCCGTTTTCCCACGATGAAGTGGTCCACCTGAAGAAGAGCATGATCGCCAAAGCGCCGGGCGACAGCGGGCAGCAGGCAGCCACCCTGCGCGCCCTCTACGGCTACCAGTGGACCCACCCCGGCAAGAAGCTGCTCTTCATGGGCCAGGACTTCGGCCAGTGGAACGAGTGGAACGAAGCGCGGAGCATTGACTGGAACCTGCTGGATCACCCGTTCCACCAGGCGATCCTGCGCTATGTCAACGACCTGAACCACCTTTACCTGGCGCAACCCGCCCTGTGGGAGGTCGATGATAGCTGGCAGGGCTTCGCCTGGATGGATGCTAACGACAGCGAGAACAGCGTGATCTCGTTTATCCGCCGGGCCAAAGACCCCGAAGATTTTGTGGTCGTCGTCTGCAACTTCACCCCTCTGGTACGCCACGACTACCGGGTGCCCGTGCCCGACGATGGCTACTACGCCGAGATCCTGAACAGCGACGCAGAAGTCTATGGCGGCAGCAACGTCGGCAACCTGGGCGGCAGTGAGGCCTATCACACCCCCTGGGGGCAGCAGGAATGGGCCATCAACCTGACGCTGCCCCCCCTCAGCACGCTGATCCTCAAGCGCCGCCCCTTCCTGCCGCCCCCCACCCTGCCCGACGCGACCAACACAGCAGCCCCAGACCAGCCCACCAGCGCCGAAGCCCCCACAGCCGAAGCCATGAGTACCAACGCTCCGAGCACTGTAGCAGGGGCCGCGAGCGTCGAAGCGCCGAGCGCCGCAGCCGCAAATGCGGAGGGCACCAGCACCGCAGCCCCAAGCACCGAGGCACCGAACACAGCAGCCCCAGGTGCGGAAATCTCAGGTGCGGAGAGCACCAGCGCCGAAGTCCCAAACCCGCCCTCGTCAGCGCGCAGTTAAGCCCCGGAGGGGCGGTCAGACGGTAGCCCACGACGTAAGTCGTGGGCGCGGCACAATTAGATCATCAAGCCCCGGAGGGGCGACAGACGAGCAAGATCGGGGGTCCGTTCTGTCGCCCCTCCGGGGCTTGTCGGTAGCGGCGATCTCCCCCACGGCTCACGCCGTGGGCTACCGTCTGGCGCCCTTCCGGGGCTAAAGTACCCATCGCGGCGAGAGTAGCGCCGAAACCCCAACCCAGGCCAGCGCAAAGATGAAAAGCACAGCCGGAGCAACCAAAAGCCCGGCGGGAACCATCCCCGCCGGGCTTTCTTTGTACCTCAGCACTCAGCACTCAGCACTCAGCACTCAGCACTCGTCACGGGCCGCCGTACGACACGGTGACGAACTTGGAGACCTGGCCGCGGGTGGCAGAGTTACCGGGGCGGTAATAGATGCCGGGGCACGGTTCGCCGGGGGTGCCACAGGCGTAGCCCGACACGATGTTGTTCGCCGCCATCGCCTCGACATACTGGTAGAAGGTACTGCCAGGAGCCACATCAGCAAAGGTCGCCGTGGGCGGATTCGGCAGCACATACGCCTTCGCCAGCGCGATCACCTTGGCAAGCTGGCTGCGGGTGATGTTATTGTTGGGGCGGAAGTACGCGCCGGGGCACGGTTCGCCCGCGCCGCCGCAGGGATAGCCGCCGACGATAGCGTGGTTGTAGCCCGTTTCCACGTAGTTGTAGAACGTGCTCCCCGTCGGGACATCCACGAAGTGCGGGCCGCCGGTCGTGTCGATGGCCCAGCCCGCCGCGTTGACCACCATCTTCATCAACTGCCCACGGGTCACGTTGCTGTTCGGGCGGAACGTGTTGTCGGGGTAGCCGCTGACATAGTTGTGGCACACCATCCAGTTGATATAATCGAAGAAGGTGCTATTGGCCGGAGTGTCGATAAAGTCGGCGGCGCAAACCACATGAGTCCGCCAGTTCTGCACAATCGGGGCGGTATTGTTCAGCGAGTGGGCGTTGTCCGCCGAGTTGGCCGCCGCATCGTCCACCCCGGTGGGGAGGCCGTTATACAGCACGGCGGGGTTGGAGAAGGTCTGGATGCGCGGGCAGCCGCCCACGCAATCATAGGCCATGATCGTGCGGAAGGTGTTCGCCGGATCCTGGTAGCCGAAGGAATAGGGATAGGATCCAACACCCCCGCCTGCGTTGGCGCGGTCATGCTGGCTGCCCATGTTGTGCCCCAGTTCGTGGGCAAACGAATAGTAGCCGGTGGCGCAGCCATAGTGGACGACCGCATAGGCGTTAGACTCGAAGGTGGGCGACGGGGTGGTCATCAGCCAGGCCAGACCGCAATACTGCGTGTTGTTGATCAGCAGCACCACTTCGTCCGCGCCGAACTGGTTCCGCAGCAGCGGCACGTTGTCCATGTAGCCGTCCGCCGGATTGGTGATCCGGGCCAGGTCGGTATCGAACGTGGGCGACTCGGTGTAGGCCACCTGGGTCTTGTAGACCAGCCGCAGGCGCTGGCCGACGCCGCTGTTGGCATAGGCGGTGTTGCTTTCGGCCACGGCCAGGGTGACCATGTTGTTCATCGCCACGCTGCCGCCTGCCGCCGTCTCCGCCGCCGGAGTCCAGACCACCAGCACATCGATCAGCCCGGTCACATCGTTGGGCTGCGGCGCGGTGATCGTCTTGCCGGTCAGGTTCGGCACCGGCCCGCCAGCCTCGAAGCCCGGCGGGTGTTCTTCGGGATAGCGCGCCGAATTGAGTTGGACGATGCGGTGGATGCCCGCCCCGGCGTAGCGCACCTGATAGAGCGCGGCGGGGGTGCTGATCGTGCCGTACATCTGCCCGCCGCCCACGGCCAGGGTCACCTGGCTGTTCGCCACGCCGGGCACATGGCCGAGCCAGGTGGTGGTCCCGGCGTCCTGGCTCACGGTATCCCGCACGGCGGTCAGGCTGGCATCATCGAACAGGTTCAGCGTCAGGGTGGCGGCCCCGGCCCCTCGCGGATTGGCGAACGCGCTCAGGTCGACCGTCACGGCCCGGCTACGGACGACGGTCGCCGGAAGGTTCACAGCCACCGGGCCATCGGTGGTGCTGGTCGTGAACAGGCCCCCGCCGCTCTGGCCTAGCTGGTGCGCGGTGGCTGCTCCGGTCCCGACCAAGCCCGCCAGCAGGAGCATCACGAGAATAAGCGAAAACTTCGAACGCATAAAATCTCCCTCCCTATCGTAGTGGTGCCGAATGGATCAATGAGGTTCCCAGGTCCCATGCCCTGTAACTATGCCGATTCCAGAGCC
This sequence comes from Chloroflexia bacterium, assembly GCA_038252265.1. Taxonomy (GTDB): domain Bacteria; phylum Chloroflexota; class Chloroflexia; order QHBQ01; family JAICKM01; genus JBBSAN01. Next base: position 3,633 of record JBBSAN010000276.1, on the reverse strand, counting down.
GGATGTCAAGGATGGGGGTGTCTAAATACAGGCTACTGGTTGCCGCCGCCCGAGTCCTCGTGCTCGTGCTCGTGCTCCTCTTCCGCCTCCGACTCGGCCCCGCGCGGCGGGCGCTGGGTGTAGCGCCAGTCGTAGTAGTGCCGCCCGACGTTGCCCATTTCTACCTGCCAGGCCGGGACATTGTCGGGATTATAGGTCAACACCCGGCGCTGGAAGGCCTGCATGAGCAGCCATTTGTCCTGCCCCGCTACCCGCGCATGGACCCAGTACGGCTCGGTGATCGGGTAGCCCAGGGTGGACACCCAATCGAAGATCAGGCCGTTCTGGACCGTGCCGCCTACGGCCACCGGCCCGCTGGCGGTCATAAAGCGCCAGAACACGTCAGCGATATTGTGCCCCGTAGCGGCCTGGTAGTTGCCCAGCCGCAGGCCCAGTGCGGCGCGATCCCCCGCTTGCCCGACCTGCCCGGCCCGGTTCAGCGTCTCGCTGATCACCTGCCCGGCCCGGTCGGCGGCGCGGTTCTCCCCGGCCAGCGAGGCCACCCCGGCCAGGCTGCCATAGGTCGGCGCGTCGGGGCTGTCCACGTCCCCGGCGACCGGCACCCCGGCGGGAGCGTAGACGGTGGGATCGAATTCTTTATCGCCTACCTGCACCCGCCCGGAGATCATCTCCACCACCAGCAGCCCGTTGGTGACATAAAACGGGTTGGCCGGGTCGGCCTGGGGATTGTTGATCTCCATCCGCGCCTTATCGAAGTACTGCACCAGGCGGGTACCCCCGGCGCTCTGGGCATAGGGTTCGCGCAGGCTGGCGAAGCCGGTCGGCCCCCAGGTCCAGCCGCGCCCGGCGCTGCCGTTCGCCACCGGCCCATCGGCCCGCTGCCAGAGAGTGGCAAACGCCGGGTCGGCAAAAGTGCCGCCCGGCAGCGGGGTCGCCGCACCGGTGGGCGATGGCTGGGGCGGGGCGACCACGGTCGGCGTGATGGGTTGGGCGACCCCCACCCGCGTGGTGTAGATATCCTGCGTCCCGGCGCGCGTGTCCACCCAGGCGACCAGGGCCGAGCCGGGCACCGAGTCGATCTGGATATAGTCCCCGATCAACGTGCCATCAAAGCCGACCGTCGGGTCGCTCGTCCCCTCGCTCAGCCGGGTATTGGGCGCGAAGGTGGCCCCGTCGTCGGTAGATTGGGCGTAATAGCATTGGAACTTGAGATTGTTCGGATCGTCACGCCGGTCGAGCCAGGCCACATGCAGCACCCCGTCCGGCCCATAGTCGGCGGCGGGGAAGAACTGGTCGGCGCGGGTCGTGTCGTCGTTGATCCGTTGCGGGGCCGTCCAGGTGCGCCCGTTATCCTGCGAACGCGCCAGCAGCGTGTCGGCATTACCCCGCCCGTAATCGTTCCAGACCAGGGCCAGAGAGCCGGTCTTGGGGTTGATCGTCAGTTGCGGCAAGACGAACATGCGAAACGCGCTGCCCGGCAGCGGTGAGGGCGGGCGGGTCACGTCGGCCACCTTTACCGGCGGCGAGAAGCTCTGACCGCCGTCGGTGGAACGGGCGACATAGAGATGGCGGCCTGCGTTGCCGTTGAACCAGGCCACGTAGAGTGTGCCGTCGGTGGCGACCACCGGGAACGATCCCTGGTTGTCGTCCTGTGGCTCGGTGTTCAGCCGCACCGGGTCTGAAAAGGTCTGCCCGGTGTCGGTGCTGCGGCTGACCACAATATCGCCGCGTTCGCTGTCTTTGCTGATCGTGGTGAAGAGGGTCCAACTCACGTAGACGTTGCCTTTGGTCGCCCCGCCGGAACGGTCCACGGTCATCCACTCTTTGTCGTTGAAGATCGTGTCCGAGTTCTGCGCCATTTGCACGGGGGGCAGCCAGGTGGCCCCGGTGTCGGTCGAGCGGGCCACGAACAGACCGCCCTCGGCCAGGTCTTCCTGGTTATAGCCGATGATCGCGGTGTAGGCGACACCGTCGGCAGTCCAGTCCACCACCGGGTCGCTCTGGTTGGGCAGGCTGGCCGGCAGGCCGGGCAGATGGCTGTCGGCCCAGGTCTTACCCGCATCGGTGCTGCGGTAGTGCCACACCTGCTTGGTGCCCACCCGCCAGTCTTTCGCCGCCACCAGGACGACGTTCGGGTCTGCCGGGTTGATCGCCAGGCTCGGCTCTTGCTGCTGATCGGTCGTGTCCTGGTTGGCCCGCACGTTGGGGCTGACCTGAATCGTGGGGGCCGCACCGCGGACCTCGGCCACCACCCCGGCCAGCAACACCAGCAGCCCCACCACCAGGGTAACACGCGCCGACCCGCCGCGCAATAGGCGTAACAGGGTCATAAAGATTCATTCTCCAGTCTAGCAGATAATCAGGGTTGATAGGGTACGCCGTCCCCGATGATACCCAGTGCCAGTGTACGGAAGGTGCCGCCTGGGTGTCAAGGCGGAGTAGAACTCTAGAACACCCCGCGCCCTACGGGGGCAGGGTGTCCCAGCCGATTCCAATCGATGAACAGATCGTGCCGAGTCCTCGGGTAGAGAATAGAGGAAAGCAAACCCTTTCGGGTTTGCTTTCCTCTATGTCCGTCAGGGCCGGGACCGGGGCGGAATTAACGTCCGGTGTACCAGTGGCCGAGCAGCCCCAGCAGCACCTCGTTCGGGGTGCCTTTGTATTCTGGGTGGGACTCAAAACGGCCCCGCTCGAAATACTGCACGGTGTAGGTCTTGCCGTCGGTGGCGTTGACTTCCGGGAACTCTTCCGACAACGGGAGGCCGAAGATGGGCAGGCCGCCATACTGCTGCCAGTAGGTCAGGAAGCTGCCGCCCAGCGAGTGCCCGCTGGCCGCAAAGTAGATCCGGGTGTTGGTCGAGCTGAACGCGGGGATGGCGGCGAACGCGCCATCGGTGCGCCCGTTGACCATGTAGCTGCCCAGCAGACCCAGCAGCACACGGTACTCGGCGGGTGCTTCAGGATGTAACTCGAAGCGCTGGCGCTCGAAATACTGCACCGTGTAGACCTTGCCGTCGGTGGCGTTGACTTCCTGGTACTCCTCCGACAGCGGGTAGCCGAACAGCCACAGCCCGCCGTGGCTCTTCCAGTAATCATAGAACGCGCCCTGCAAGGTGTGCCCGGTGGCCGCGAAGTAGACGCGGGTTCCAGTGTCTGCGCCGGGCGAGGCCACGCGCTCGAAGGCCGGGTTGTTGATGCCGGCCTGCCCGGCCTGCGGGGCGGGGCGGGGCGCGGCGGGCGGGGCCGGGTTCGGATTGGGGGCCGGGTTCGGGTTAGGAGCCGGGTTGGGGGCCGGGGCGGGTTGCCCACTACCGCCGAACCAGCGGGTGATCGTCTGCACGGCGGGCTTGTTGTTCAGCGCGTCGCTGCCGTCGTTCGCCCCGCCGCCGCCCACATACGGTTCCCAGTGCCACCAGTAGATGCCCCGGAACCAGGGGACGCCACTCCACACCCGCAAGGTGGCTTCCACGGCACGATCCTGCACGCCCATGTCCACCAGATCGGTCTTTTGCGTCTGTTCCCAGCGGGCGGGCGAGTTGGTGTAGGAGCCGAAGCCGATCTCGGTGAAGACCACATCCTTGTTATACTTCTCATGGACGGCCTTCAGTTCGTCCACCCAGTGGTAGGTGCCGC